>DATKBG010000077.1:0-8323 GCA_035514255.1 Acidimicrobiia bacterium | reverse complement strand
GCTTGTCTTGGCCTTCACTGCCGGTCTCACCGTGGCGAACTTTCTCTCGATCCAGTGGCTCGCCGTGGTCACCGTGCTCCTCATGACGCTGTGGGCATACGACATCGTCGGCACCGGTGAGCGTCGGGGTCTGTTCGTCGGGTCGGTCCCGATACACCTCGGAGTGGTCGGCGGCGTGCTCGCCACCTACCGGTTCGGCGCGGTGGGGATGGCCGTCGCGATGGCAGGGACGGTGATGCTTGGACTCATCTCGGCGGTGCTGCGTGAGCACCTGCGCGACGTGGATTCCATCGCCGCCACCGCACTCCTCGGTCTCGCCGGCTGTATCGGCGGCTCGTCGCTGATGCTCATCCGCCTGCGCTCTCGTGACGAAGCGACGGTCTTTCTGGTGATCGCTCTCGCCGCCATCGTCGTGGCGTGGCTCTCGGATCGGTCCGACATGCCGATCGTCGATCCGATGATCGGGATGATCCTTGGTGGTTTGCTCGCCGGGCTCGCCGCGTCGGCGCTCTGGGCACCGACGGTGTCCTCCTCGGTGATGGCATCGGTGGCCGCGGTCGCGGGGCTGGTTGCGGGTCGCACCGTAGGCATGCTGGTGCGTGCTGGCGGATACTTCGGGGTCAGCGACCTGCCCGGGAGTCTCGGCTACTTCGACGGGGTGGTTCTCGCCGCCGGTTCGTACGGAGCCGTGCTGTTGCTCATGGGCTGAGAGCGCGCGCTCTGAGGATCAGAGCAGCTCTTCGATCGCCGCCATCAGCCGATCGTTCTGATCCGATGTGCCCGCGGTGATCCTCACCCAGCCGTCGGGCGGCACCGGTCGCACGATGAGTCCCCGGCGCAGCAGCCCCTCGACGGGATCACCGATCCGGGTCCCCAGGTCGGTGTATACGAAGTTGGCCTGACTGTCGGGGACGGTGAAACCCCGCTCGCGGAGGAACGCGGTCAACCCTTGGATGGCATCCCGGTTCGCCGCCACCCTGGCGGAGACCCGGTCCTGGTGGCGGAGCGCTTCTACCGCGGCCGCTTCGGCGACGTTGGTCACCGAGAAGGGCAGCTGGACCCTTCGGAACTCGTGAATCGATGAGGCCGCGGTGACGGCGTACCCGACCCGAAGGCCAGCAAGCGCATACACCTTGGAGAAAGTCCTGATGACCATGACGTTCGGTCTGCTGGCAGCCAACGGGATCATCGAGCGATAGTCGGGGGCGGTGGCGAACTCGGCGTATGCCTCGTCGACCATCACCAGCACGTCGTCGGGGATCGCGTCGATGAACGCCTCCAGATCGTCGCCGGACACATGGGTGCTCGACGGGTTGTTGGGGTTGCAGACGTAGACGATGGTCGTGTCGTCGACGACGGCGGCGAGCATGGCGTCGAGGTCGTGGCGATGGTCGGGTCCGAGCGGGACGGCGAGATCCCGACCGAAGGCGGTGCGCGTCGCGATCCGGTAGAGGCTGAACGAGGGCCAGGCATACACCGCTGAAGTGTCCGGACCTCCCATGCACAGTCCGGTGATGAAGGTGAGCTCGTTGGCGGCGCCGCCGCACCAGATGAGGTCGGCATCGATCCCGAGATGCTCAGCGAGGGCTGCGGTGAGGATCGGCCGGTCGTTGTCCGGATATCGATGGACGCTGGCCGCGGCCTTGGCGATGGCTGCCTGCACTTCTGGCCACGGCGGCTCCGGGCTCTCGTTGGACGCGAGTTTGGCCACGTCGTCGAGTCCGTAGGTGCGGGCCACCTCGGCGATGGCGCGGCCCGGGCGATACGCCTCGATTCGCGACAGATCGGGCCGAACGCGAAGTGCCATCGCTGCCGGACCCTAGCGATACCAATGAGGCGTGTACTTGGTACTTGGTACTTGGTATTTGGTACCGCGCCGTCCCTTGTCCGTCCCTCTTCCCTCGTCCCTCGCCCCTCGTCCCTAAGAACGCGAAAACCATCGACTATGGGCCCCGCCTCCATACGATGACCGCATGACCCGGTTGGGACGGCTCTGCGCCGTCGTCACGGTGCTCGCGCTCGCCCTCCTGTCGGGCGCTCATCCGGCGCGCTCGGTGTCGGAGGAGGAGCTGCTTCAGGTCAAGCAAGAGCGTGATCAGGCTGCCGCCGAGATGGCAGATGCTCTCGATGGGCTCGAGGAGGCGATCGAGGCGTTTCACGCCATCACCGAGGAACTCGACGTCATCACCTTTCGCATGGGTCGGCTCCAGGGCCAGATCGATCTCTACGAGGAGCGAAGCCTGCTGCTGGCGGATGCGGTCCGCGAGCGGGCGGTCGAGGCGTACATGTCAGGAATCGGGGGTGAGGGTCTGGCCCACCTCAGTGCTCCCGAGACGGTGCAGCGAGGCTTGATCGCCCGCGAGGTGCTCGCTCTCACCGCTGAGAGCGGCAGCGCTTCGCTCGACAGTTTCGAGGCGGTGACTGCCGAGTTGGACCGGCTCGGCGCCGACCTCGATGCCGATGCGGTGCGGGTCGCCGAACTCCAGGTGGACCAGGCGGCCATCGTCGACCGGATGAACGAGCTGTTCGACGAGAAGGCAGCGGTGGCCGATGACGCCCAGGTTGCTTTCCAGGAGGCGACCGCCGCCTATCAGGAGCGCCTCCGGCGGGAAGAGGCGGCGCGGCGCGTCCGCGACGAGATCCGTGCCGCCCTCGGCGCCCCGGCCGAGGGGGTCCCGGGGTGGGTGACCCCGGGGTTCATCTGCCCGATCGCCGGACACAACCGGTTCATCGACACCTGGCACGCCCCCCGATCCGGCGGCCGCGTGCACAAGGGGACGGACATGTTCGCCGGGCGGGGCACGCCCCTGGTGGCGGTCGGTGACGGCACGGTGCGCAGGTCGTACGACGGACTCGGCGGATACATCATCTGGCTCTATGCCGACCACGGGGTCAACTACTTCTATGCCCACCTCGACGGGTATCCGGCCGGGCTGAGTACCGGACAGCGGGTCGCCCGGGGCCAGGTCATCGGGTACGTCGGAGACACCGGGAACCCGGCTCCCGGTGCTTATCACCTGCACTTCGGCATCTACCCGGGCGGGATGATGGCGGTCAACCCGTACCCGACCGTCAGGGAGGTCTGTTCGTGACGCCGCATCCTCTACTCTTTGTGGCGTGAAGGAAGAAAACCGGCGTCGCATCGACATCGTCTCGGAACCCGGTTTCACCACCGGACTCGAGTCGCTTGACCTCGACGAGCTGCGCCACCGGCGCGGGATGTGTTCCGATCTGGACATCGAGCTTTCGTATTACCGACGGCTCCTTCACGGACGCATGGATCTGCTCGCTTTCGAGATGCGGCGGAGGGCAGGTGAGGAGACCGAGTCGATCGTCGACGCCCTGCCACGCATCCTCGCCGAAGGTGTCTACAACAAGGGCCGGCCATCGCAGCGGGCGGTCCCCATCGAGGTGCCCGAGCTTCCGGCAAAGGGCCGGCGACTCGTCGATCGAGCCCTCGACGACGACTATCTGATGAGGTTGCCGTCGCTCACCGACGAGGAGCTCCAGCAGACTCAGGTGTTCTTCTCCGAGGTGGAGGTCGGTGTGTCACAGCAGCGCCGTCGAGTCCACTCGGCGCTCGATCGCATCCAAGCGGAGCTCGCACGCCGGTACGGCGCCGATTTCGGCTCGGGTGAAGCGGCACCGGACGCGTGATCGTCCGGGTGGTGCGCTCGGGCCTCGTCGAGGCCGAGCACCCGGTGTCGGCGGCGGCGGTGGATGGGACCGGGAATGTGCTGGCGACCTTCGGTGCGGACCTGGATCGCGACTTCTTCGGGCGGTCCGTGGTCAAGCCGTTCCAGACCTTTGTGTCGCAGCGTGCCGGGGCTGAGCTCGGCATCGAGCAGACGGCGATCGCTACCGCCAGCCACGGTGGTCAGCCCCTCCACGTAGCGTTCGTGCGACAGATGCTCGCTGAAGCCGACCTGTCGGAAGTGGACCTCCGCTGTCCCCCGGCGCGCCCATCCACCGCTGGAGCGGATCGACGCTGGTACGGGTCGGGAAGTCTGGAGCCGCTGCGGGTGTTTCACGGATGCTCGGGCAAACACGCCGCCATGCTGCGCGCCTGCCGGGTCAGCGACTGGTCGCTCGACTACATCGACGACGACCACCCACTCCACGCGGAGGTGATGGACATCGTGAGCACCGCCACCGGCCGATCGGTCGGTCCCGTCGGTGTCGACGGTTGCGGGGTCCCCACCCTGCGAACCGACACCGTCGCCCTGGCGCGGGGATACGCCTCGCTCAGCGGCGACACCGACTTCGCGCCGATCCTGGAGGCCATCGGACGGTATACCTCCCTGACCTCGGACGGGGATCGCCGCGAGGCGGTGATCGCCCGTTGGGTTCCCGGGTTCGTCAAGGCGGGAGCCGCCGGGTGTATCGCCGCCGCCTGGTCTGAAGGCGGTGTGGGATTCGCCGCCAAGGCGTGGACCGGTGACGACACCGCCGCCACGGTGGCGCTGGTGGGCCTGATGGATCGGGTCGGGATCGTCTCCGACCACCAGCGCGACCGCCTCGCCGACGTGTTTTCCGCCCCGGTGCTCGGTGGTGGGGTTCCCGTGGGGCGATACGAGCTGGTGGCGGCGTGATCGACTGGTCGGCTCTCGACGCCGCTCGTCGGCCATTGGCCCCGTCGGTCGGGCCGTTTCCGCACGGTGAGTTCCTGTCGGCTTGGTGGGAGCACTTCGGGACCGGGGACCTAGACGTGGTCGATGTGGGCGGGGCCGCGTGGGCGTTCATCACGGTGGATGGAGGGGTGACCGCGGCCGGCACCGCCGACCTCTTCGACTATCGCAGCCCCCTCGGTGACGACCCGACGGAGCTCCTCGCATCGGTGGTCACCGACCGTGGACCGGGCACCAGGTTCTCGTTCGACTCACTTCCCGTGGAGGCTGCAGAGGCGGTGACCAAGGCCCTCGAGGCCGCCGGCGTTGGGACCACCACCACACACTTCGCCGACACCATGGTGTTGACCCTCGACGGAGGTGACCTTCTGGACCGTCTCGATGCCAAGCAGCGCCACGAGGTTCGCCGCAAGCAGCGGCGTTTCGACGAGTTGTTGGGGGAGGCGCTGCTCGTCGACGACGAGACCCGGTTCGACGAGTTCATCGCCCTGCATCGGATGGCACCGGGCGACAAGGGTGAGTTCATGACCGGCGAAATGGAGGGCTTGTTTCGGGAGCTGCTCGTCCTGTCGGGTGCACGGTTGGATTGCCTGGTGACCGGCGATGATCGCCTGGTCGCTGCCGGCTTCGGCTTCGAGGACGACGACGCCTATTACCTGTACAACTCGGCGTATGACCCTGCCGTGGCCGAGGTGTCGCCGGGGATCGTCCTCCTGCACCGGCTCATCCGGCGGGTGGGTGAGTCGGGTCGCGGCCGCTTCGACTTCCTCAAGGGCACCGAGAGCTACAAGCGTCGCCTGGGGGCCGAACCGCGCGCCCTGTTCCTCGTGGAGGGAAGCCGGTGATCGAACGGGTCGCTCTCGTGAGCATCCACACCTCGCCGCTGGACCCTCCCGGTGCGGGCGACGCCGGAGGCATGAACGTGTACGTGGATGCCCTGGCGCGCACGCTCTCCTCGCGGGGCGTATGCGTCGACGTGTTCACTCGCTCCGACGAACTGCGCGAGACGGTGGTGTGCCCCGGCTACACCGTCGTCGAACTCCCTGCTGTGGGCGACGATCTGGCGACCCTGGTGGCCGCGTTCGCCGATGGAATCGAGGGATGGGCTGCGGAACGGGGGATCCGGTACGACGTGCTGCACAGCCACTACTGGCTCTCCGGGTGGGCAGGAGTCCTGCTCCAGCAGCATCTGAGCGTGCCCTTGGCGATCTCGTTCCACACCCTCGGTCGGGTCAAAGAGGCGGCGCGGACGCCTGCCGAGCCGCGGGAATCGCTGGTCCGTATCGCTGCCGAGGTCGACGTGGTCGCCCGCGCCGAGTGCGTGGTGGCCTCGACCCCGGCCGATGCCGCCGACCTGATCGAGCACTATCAGACAAACCCGGAGCGGATCTGCGTGTCGCCACCCGGTGTCGATCACACGGTGTTCTCACCGGGCGACCGACGGGCGGCCCGGGAGCGATTCGGCCTGGAGGCCGGTCCGATCGTCGGGTTCGTCGGCCGTATCCAGAAACTCAAGGGCCTCGACGTGGCCATCAGGGCCGTCGCCGCGATGCCCGGGGTCACGCTCTTCGTGGTCGGCGGCCCCAGCGGGCCGGGGGGCGATGCCGACCTCGCCGGTTTCCGCGCCCTGGCGGACGAGGCGGCTCCAGGACGGGTCGTCTTCCACGACCCGGTCGCTCACGCGGATGTCGTCGATGTGTATCGCGCCGTCGACGCGTTGATCGTCCCGTCGCGGGCCGAGTCGTTCGGCCTGGTGGCGCTCGAGGCCCTGGCGACCGGCATCCCGGTGGTCGCCTCTCGGGTGGGTGGTCTTCCCTATGTGGTCGTCGACGGCGAATCGGGGTACCTGGTCGCCGGTCATGACCCGACGGATTACGCCGAGGCGCTCGGGCGAATCCTGTTCGATCCAGAGACGGCTGCCGACCTCGCCGCCGGTGCCATCAAGCGCGCCGAGGCGTTCTCGTGGGACGGGACGGTGGACCGGCTCCTCGAGCTGTACCGGGGGATGGTCGAGTGAACGACTCCCCCTGGGGGCTCGTTCGGGCCGTCACCGACGCCTGGGCTGCAGATGCGGACGGCGACGTCGTCTGGGCCGGTGACCACGAAGGCCGTCGAGGGGTGCGGATGCGACAGACCGTGCGCGACTTCACCACCGTGTGGTTCGGCGTCGGCGATCGCTGGCTGACCGTCGAGGCATACGTGCTCCCCGGACCGCCGTTCAATCGCGAAGCGGTGTTTCGCCAGGCGCTGGTCAGGAGCTTTTCGACCCGCCGGATGCATTTCGCCCTGGATCCGGACGGCGACCTCGTGCTGGCGGGTCGCATTCCGGTAAGGGAAGTGACCGAGGAGGAGCTCGAACTGATCCTCGGCGAGGTGTACGAGGCCGTGGAGGTCGCTTTCAAACCGTTGGTACGACTGGCTTTCTCCCGCGAAAAGAATACATGAGGGCTAGTTGTCGACACTGCTTGTGCACAAGCCCCTGTGGATTGCTGTGGATATGTGGAGAATCGCTCGATCGAGTACGCGGTTGTATGCGATAACCGGTGGATGACGGCAATGGCGCGCACGAGACCGCGAAAACTCAGCGCGCGCACGATGGTTGACGCGAGGCCCCGACATCCGTAGGTTCGGTCACGCAAGGCCCAAGGTGCCGAATCGGTTGGAACCTCGTCTGGGGAAGTGCGGGGAAGATGCCGAAGAGGTTCGTTGGGCCTTGTGGTATTTGGCGCTCGCTTCGCTCGCGCCAGTCACCGCTGACAGCCAACAGCTGACGGCCAACAGCTCACAGCTAACAGCTAACAGCCAGACGGTTTCCCTCGGTCAGGTGTTGGACTCCAGATTCCGAGTACCAAGTACCAGGTACCAGTCGGGAATGGCGCTGGTCGGTCCTCTCTGGCTGTGAGCTGTGGACTGTGAGCTATCGGCTCTTGCTTCGGGGGTACGCTCCCTACCCCATGGCCGCCTCCTCCCGCACCATCTCGCTGCTCACGGACTACGGGCTCGCCGACGAGTTCGTCGGGGTCGTGCATGCCGTGATCCGGCGCATCGACCCCCATGCCACCGTTATCGACGTCACCCACGGGGTGGAGCGAGGCACCGTCCGGGCGGGGGCCCTGGCACTGCTGCGCGCGGTTCAGTACCTGCCCCCTGGGGTGTGTATGGCGGTGGTCGACCCGGGCGTGGGCACCGACCGCCGCGCCATCGCTGCCGAGACTGCGTGGGGCCACTTCGTTGGCCCTGACAATGGGCTACTCGCCCCGGCAGTGGCCATGGTCGGCGGGGCGACTCGCATCGTGTCGCTGGACAGCGAGGAGTTCCGTCTGCCCCGGAGTGGTGTGACATTCGACGGGCGCGACGTCTTCGCGCCGGCGGCCGCCGTGCTGGCGTCGGGTGAAGCGGGGCTCGACGAACTGGGTGCCGAGGTCGATCCCGACACGCTTACCCCGCTGTTGCTGCCGTTGGTGGAACACGGCGATGGCGTCGTCGACGGCGAGGTGCTCTGGATCGACGGCTTCGGCAATGCCCAGACGAACATCGCACCCGACGACCTCGTTCTCATCGGTGCCCGGCCGGGGGACACCCTGTCGGTGCGCATCGGCGGCCAGCGTCTCGAACTGCCCTGGGCCGACACCTATGGGTCCGAGGGTTCCCGGATCGTTCACGTCGACTCGTACGGGCTGATGGCATTCGCCGTG
>DATKBG010000076.1:0-4665 GCA_035514255.1 Acidimicrobiia bacterium | reverse complement strand
GCCTCGCCGATCTCACGGACCGACGGCGGGTAGCCCCTTCGATTCACCGTCTCGAGGATCAAGTCGAGGATCTGGCGCTGTCGCTCGCTCAGGTCGGTTGGACTCATGAGAACCTCCTTCAGGACGTGACGGTACCCGGATTGCGCCCGCGATACAAACATATGTTCGACTTGACAAGCGAACGCGCGTTCGATACCTTGGCTTTCCCAGAGCGAACACACGTTCGTGTCACACCCGGTTCGTAGGGTGTGGAGCGTGTGAGGGCCTCACCGGAGGCCCTGCATTACGGACAAGGAAGGACCAGCGTCATGACGATTTCCATCACCCGACAGCAGCGGGTCGTGGTTCTCCTCACCTCGGTCGCCCTGGCGCTGGTCCTCCTGTTCGTATCTTCGGTCTCGGCCGCCGACTCCACCGATGTCGACGCCTCAGAGTGGACGGTGACACACCTGGTCGTCGGCGGTGACACGCTGTGGGAGATCGCTCTCGATGTCACCCCACCGGGTGACGACGTCCGCATCGTGGTCGAGGACATCAAACGGCATAACGGCCTGACCAGCAGCCTCATCATGCCCGGCCAGGTACTCCTCGTCCCGGTCGGCGGCTGACACGACCCTCCGCGCGCGGCCGGAGGCTCGTACGGGTCAGGCGTCGTCTGAAGCGTCGAGGAGCCTGCCCGCCTCCTCACACAGTTGCCTCACGATGTGAGCCACGGGTTGGATCTCTCGGATTCCGGCCACCGACTCCCCGGCGTAGAGCGCCATGGCCTCGACGGCTCCCTCCGCGTAGACGGAGGGTGGAGCGGTCGAAAAGCGATGCACCGGTGTCCGGAGATCGCCGATCACGTTCTCGGCGACGACCTCACCGTCGAATCGGGTAGCCGCCTCGAGACTCGTGCGCAGCACTCGATGGGGCGCTTCGGGCCATTCTCGATCGAAGGCCTCGGTGAGCACGGTGTCTTCGGCGTCCGCCGCCACCAGGGCCTCCTTGTAAAGAGGATGGGCGAGCGACTCGTTTGACGCGACCAGCAGGGTCCCGATCCGCACCGCGTCGGCACCAGCGGTGAGAGCGGCGGCCATGTCTGCGCCGGTGCCGATCGTTCCGGCGGCGACCACCGGCACCTCCACCCGGGGCACCACCTCGCCGAGCAGGGGCAGGAGGCCCATGCGTCCGCGAACGTGACCTCCGGATTCGTCGCCTTGGACCACGATGAAGTCACATCCCGCCTCCATCGCCGCCATCGCCTCGCCCGGGGACCCGACTTGCCAGCAGACCAGCGCCCCTCCATCGTGGCCCAGGTCCACCAGCGCCGGGTCCGGTTCGCCGAAGAAGAACTCCACGACCCGCACCGATGAGGCGATGGCGGCGATGGCGGAGCGGTCCAGGAAAGGCACGAGGAAGTTGACACCGAACGGCTCTGGCGTCAGTTCCCGGACGGCTCGGACCCGTTCCACGAGCACCGCGGCAGCGGGAGGCTCGGTGCCGGTACCCATCATGGGTAACGCGCCTGCAGTGGCCACCGCAGCGATGAACTCCGCCCGGGACGTGATCGGCGCCCCCTGCACGGGGACCGAGCAGCCGACGAGATCGGTGAACGCCGTCTTCAGCACCGGCCAAGCATGCCACAGAGCGCGAGGGGGTGCGGCCCGTGGTGGCCCCGGGAGACGACGACGGACTCAGCCTCCGACGCGAGGATCGCCGCACTCGGGTACTGTCGAACTCCCATGCGGTGCCCCTACTGCGGCGCGGAAGACACGCGCGTCATCGACAGTCGCCCCGCCGAGGGGAACGCGGCTATCCGGCGACGGAGGCTGTGCGAGGCCTGTGGCGAGAGGTTCACCACCTATGAACGCCGGGAGCCGGCGACGATGGTGCGCAAACGCGATGGGCGACTCGAACCGTTCGCTTCCGAGAAGGTTGCTGCCGGTGTGTCGAGTGCGCTCGCCGGTCGCCCTGTGGAGGCGCGGGCGGTGACTGCGCTCGTCAGCGAGATCGAGAGTCGAGCCCAGGCGTACGGCGGCCCGGTCCCAACGGCCGAGATCGGTCACTGGGTACTCGAGGCCCTTCGGCCCCTCGACGAGGTGGCGTACCTCAGGTTCGCATCGGTGTACAAGGAGTTCGAGGGTGCCAGCGACTTCGAAAAGGAGATGGCGGCTCTCGAGGACCCTCCCTGACGTTCAGTCGAGTTCGAAACCAGCCTGCTGGAGTGCGCTCAGCAATGCCAGTGAGTTTGCGGCGATGTCTCCATCGACGGACTCGAGTCGGGTGTCGAGGATCGCCCGGAGCCGGCCCGTTTCGGTGCGTGCCTCCTGGAGGAGATCGGTCGTGATGGCGGTCTCACCCCGCCGCAGTGCCAGCAGGTACTGGTCGGACCATCCCTGGAGCCCGTCGACGAAGGTACTGAGCTGATCTCGTAGGTCCCCGAATGCGGCTTCCTCGGTGAAGCGAGCCATGGCGGCGATGGCGCCGGCGCGGTAGTCGGCCAGAGTCCGTTCCGCCGACGCGATCAGGTCCTCCGGCGCTTCGGTCGGCAGCAGCGGCAGGGTCAGGACGGCGTCGGCATTACGGCGGTACTCCGTCGCCAGTTGCAGGCGCGCCGACAGGTTGCTGGCCGAGTCGGAGATGGGGCTCAGCGCCTGATGAGCGGTTGCAAGATCGCCGCTCGAACCCTGACCGCCGATCCCCCCGCCGGGGAGGGGCGGCGCCAGAGCTGCTTGCAGGGACGCTGCGGCCTCAGCGAGAACTGATGCCGCCTCCTGGTCGCCGGCCGGGGCGTCGATGACCTCACGGAGCGCCGCGTCGAGGTCGGCGGCGACGCTGCGGTACTCGTCGAGGCGCACCGCGGCGGTGTTCGCCGGGGCGAGGACGAAGAGCCGGAGGACGAGTGCCACCGAGACACCGATAAACAGGGCAGCGATGACGATGGGCCAGCGAAACGATCGATCCGACCCGAGGGCGCGGTCCAGCGGCTCCGGTCGCCAGTCGAAGTCGATGTCCTCGATCTCACCGTCCTGATCGCCCCTCGCCGGACGCGCCGCGGTGGCTGCGGTGGTCTCGAGCATGGCGAGGATGCTTCGCCGATGCTCTTCACTCTTGCGAGACCTGATGCGTCACCTCCGTTCCGGCGGCCATAATCGACCCGATGCGGATACCGATCAAGCGACTCGATTCCGGCCTGCCCGCCCCGGTCCACGCCCATTCGGGTGATGGCGGGGTGGATCTTCACGCCGCGGAATCGACCACCCTGGCACCCGGTGAGTTTCGCGCCGTGCCGACGGGGATCGCTGTCGCCATCCCGCAAGGATACGTCGGACTCATCGCTCCACGGTCGGGGCTCGCCGTGCGGCACGGCTTGAGCCTGGTCAACACGCCGGGCGTGCTCGACGCCGGGTTTCGGGGGGAGATCAAGGCGATCCTCATCAATCACGGACCCGAGCCGGTGTCGGTGGAGCGCGGTGACCGTATCGCCCAGCTCGTCGTCGTCCCGGTCGTGGAGCAGGAGTTCGTCGAGGTCGACGAGCTCCCGGACAGCACTCGGGGAGACGGCGGCTTCGGATCGACCGGCTCCTGAGGCAAAACCGGCTCGTGATATATTGAGCCGCCTCGCGGACGTAGCTCAGTTGGTAGAGCGTCACCTTGCCAAGGTGAAGGTCGCCGGTTCGAGACCGGTCGTCCGCTCGGCGGGGCGGCTTCGGCCGCCCTTCTCATTCCATGGCGGCGTGGCCGAGTGGCTAGGCAAGGGTCTGCAAAACCCTCTACCCCGGTTCAATTCCGGGCGCCGCCTCCATGTCGGCCGACGACCGTTCCATGACACGCTGACCGGTGAGGCCGCCGCAGGACAGCGGCTACGCTTGCGGCCCCTGAGGGCGCTTAGCTCAGCCCGGGAGAGCGCTTCCCTGACACGGAAGAGGTCACTGGTTCAAATCCAGTAGCGCCCACCACCTATGTGGGCCCCTGCCAGACTCCGCAGTAGTTCGCTCTCGGCGCCTCTAGTGCTCTCGCTTGCTCTGGGACTCCTGACTACCGCGTGTGGCGAACCCGAGATTCCGGGGTCGACCGCGGCCGAGACGACCCTCACCACCAGACAGACACCGACTGTTACGACCGCTACCACACAGACACCGACTGTTACGACGCCAGATGACCGGCTCGACCTCACAGGTGTTCTGTGGTTGGTGCACGGCCTGAGCGGCTTGCGAACCGACGACGGATCCCTCCTGTGGCCGGCCGAAGCCCTGTTCGACAAGGCGGTGGCTCGCGATCGGTCCGGTGGGGTGGTATTCCTCGACGCTGGCGACCTGTGGTGGTTCGCCAGCGGCGCCTCCGAACCGGCGCTGGTGGCTCTCGCGGTGCCGACACGGCTCGTCGAAGTCATCGGGTTCGGTGATGAAGCGGTGGTGAGACTGGGGTACGGGGAGTGGGTGCATGTTCGACTGCGCGATGGCGCCGAGACTCACGACCCCGGTGGAGGTGTCGTATCCCTCGACTCCGAGGGTCGTGAGCTGTGGTCGGCTCAGAACGGCTGGTCGGTGTCCGTCCAGGGACCCGCACTGGTCGCAACCGATGAGGGGCCACCGACCGGAGTGGAGTCGCCAGCCCGACTGGTGGTCACCGATGCCAGCGGCGCGGTGGTGGTGGATGCCGCAGTAGGGACTGAAGGTGAGC
>DATKBG010000075.1:0-4629 GCA_035514255.1 Acidimicrobiia bacterium | reverse complement strand
GGTCACCGCCTGCCAGACCATCTGGTGGGTCGGTACGTAGAAGTCGTCCGGGCTCAGGGTCTCCAGGGCGACGTTTGCCGCCTCCGCGGAGAGCATCACCGCGCCGAGAACTGACTCCTCGGCCTCGATGCTGTGTGGGGGCGCGGCGCTGCTCCGGCTGCCGCCTCCACTCCGCCTCTCCAACTGCGCGGTCACAACCCTCCTATGCCGGGATCACGTCCAAGGTGATCTCGATCGACACCTCCGGATGCGGACTCACCGTGATGGTGTGGAGCCCGATCTCTTTGATGGGTCCGGCCAGCCTGATGTGGTCGGGCTCTACCGCCGCTCCCGTGTACTTGACGATGGCCTCGGCTACGTCGCGCGCACCGATCGACCCGAACAGCTTGCCCTCGTCGGCGGCCCGAGCGGCTACCACCACGTGGCCGCCTTCGAGCATCTGGGCTACCTCTTCGGCAGAGCGCCGCTCGTTTTCCTCCTCGATGGTCCGCTTGGCGCGTACCGTCTCGGCGTCTTCCATGGCACCACGGGTCGCCCTCACGGCGAGGGACCGCGGCACCAGGTAGTTGCGACCGTAGCCGTCGGCGACGTCCACGACGTCACCCTTCCGGCCCAGCGTCTCAACGTCCTGGACGAGGATGAGCTTCATTTGCCCAGGTACGGCAGGAGGGCCAACTCGCGCGCGTTCTTGATGGCGTTGGCCACCTGGCGCTGATGCTGGCCGCACGTGCCGGTCACTCGGGACGAGCGGATCTTCGCTCGGTCGGACATGAACCTGCGGAGTGTGGCGACATCCTTGTAGTCGATCGTCGCCTCACCGTCGCAGAACATGCAGGTCTTGCGCCTGGCTCCGCGACGGGGTGGCTTCTCGGGTTGCCGCCGCTTCTTCTTGGGTGCGTTCTTGCGTCTCGGTGACATGGTCTGTCGCCGCTCCTTGTACTCGGGGAAGTGGTTAGAACGGAGCCTCGTCGGGTCCGTAGTCGTCTCGTGCGGTCGGGGCGGCACCCGCCGGGGTGCTCGCCGACGAACCGCCGCCGTTGCTGCTGCCGCCGCCGAACCCGTCGCCGGCGCGCGGTGAGCGAGTGACACTCGCCGTCGCCCATCGCAGCGATGGGCCGATCTCGTCGACCGCCACCTCGACGATGGAACGCTTGTCGCCCTCCTGGGTCTCCCAGGTGCGCTGTTCGAGGGTGCCGGTGACGATGACCCGCATACCCTTCGCCAGCGACTCGGCCGCATTCTCGGCAGCGTCGCGCCACAGCGTCCCGCCGAAGAAGCTGGTCTCCTCCTGCCACTCGCCATTCTTCTGATACCGCTTGTTCACGGCGAAGCGCACCTTCGCCATGGCGATCCCGGACGCGGTGAACCGGAGTTCGGGGTCGTCGACCAGATTGCCGATGAGCGTCACGTGGTTGGCTGCCATTGCTGTATCCCTCTACGCCCCCATCGGGGCGTCTTCGAATCCTGTTGTCGTGCCCATGATCGCGGGCAGGTGTGACACGAACGCAGTCACTCGGACCGAACGAACTTGTGCCGGATCACCTGGTCGGACAGGTTCAGCGCCCGGTCGACGTCGGTGAGTGCGTCCGGCTCGGCCTTGAACTCGAGCACCGAGTAGTACCCCTCGGTCATGTGATCGATTTCGTAGGCGAAGCGTCGCTTGCCCCAGAAATCCGCGTTTGTGATCTCGGCGCCGCGCTCGGTGAGAGCACCCGAGACCCGGTCCACTTCCTTCTGGACGTCGGTCTCGGCCATCTCGGGCCGAAATATGGTCATCAGCTCGTACGTGCGCATGTGCGCTCCACCTCCTTTGGACACCCGCGTACGGCGGGAGGCCCCCGTAAGGGCAGGTCGGGGAAGGAGGCGAGTGTATCAGGCTCCGGGCACCAGGCTCCAGGCAAGGGCCGAAGCGCGAAACAAAGGGAGAGCCGGCTACCGGCTACCAGCTACCTGCCACCGGCGGGACCAAGCCCTCCTCGCCCCGCCGCCGACTGCGGCCTCTTGCTGGTAGCTGGTAGCCGGTAGCTGCCTGACCGAGGAGGTCACTCACGGCCCAGCAACTCCTTCGCTGCTTTCTCGGGCATGTGGTAGGTCTCGTCACCCGACGGGAACTCACCCTTTTGGACGTCCTCGAAGAAGCGCTCGACGGCATCGACCGCGGTGTCGGCCAGGTCGGCGTAGCGCCGGACGAACTTGGGCTGGTGCTCCCCGTCACCGAGACCGAGCAGGTCGTGGAACACCAGGACCTGACCGTCCACGTCGGCGCCGGCGCCGATCCCGATCGTCGGGGCTCCGACCTCACGGGTGACCAGCGCGGCGAGCACGTCGGGGACACCCTCGAGAACGATGGAGAACACGCCGGCCGCGTCCAACGCCCTGGCGTCGTCGACCAGCTCCCGGGCTGCTTTAACATCCTTGCCCTGCACCCGGTAGCCGCCCATGGCATGGACCGATTGCGGGGTGAGACCGAGATGTCCCATCACCGGGATCTCGGCATCGAGCACCGCCTCGACCATCGGCAGCCGCTTCCGACCGCCCTCGAGCTTGACCGCCTCGGCTCCACCGTCACGGACCATCCGGCCCGCGTTACGCACGGTCTCTTCCACCGATACGTGATAGGTGAGCCAGGGCATGTCCCCGACCACCAGCGCCTTCGGCTGCGTGTCGGCTACCGCCCGGGTGTGATAGATCATCTCGTCGAGCGTCATCGACAGCGTCGTCGGTCGTCCGAGGACGACGTTGGCCACCGAGTCGCCGACGAGGAGGATGTCGGCACCGGCTCGATCACCGATCCGCGCCGACGGTGCGTCGTAGGCGGTGATCATGCGAATCTTCGGCCCGCCCTTGGCGGCGCGGATGCCGGGGGCAGTCACTTTGTCGCGCATCTCATGTCCTTTCTCCCCGCCCGCTCCGGGTCGAGGGAATTAGCGCAGGTTCGAATCTTCCCGCTCAAGCGATCGGCCGCAAGGTCGCCCGTCGCCGCAGGAAGTTCAGTGTACGCCACGTCGGATCAGCGGGTTCCTCGATGCCCCCGACTGGTCAAGCGAGCGAGTCGTGGCAGTCGCCCGCCCAAAGGATCCTCCCGTCGGCCCTGATCCCGATGGACCAGCCGCAGTAGCTGCCATCAACGAAGCCGTCCCGGCCTGCGGCCTCGAGATTGATGCGCGCTGCGGCCTCGGCCAGACTCGACGGCGTCGCAGAGCGCGTGGCGTACAAATCGGCGGCGGGCCACACGAAGACATCTTGGGTGGGGTCGTCCAAGATGGCGCGCCACATCGAATTACGCAGGTCGGCTTCGCTGCTGATCGTTCCACCCGTGACCACCGCGAAGTCGATGCTGAGAAGTTGCACGATCGGCCACAGGCGTACCGCCACCGGCGCGGCGTCGTGGACGGGAAAAAAGTCGGTCCGCAGATACCAACGGTGCATCGGGTGGGGAAGAGACCCCGTCACGTCGGGCAGCGCGGCCAGGGCCTCGGAATCGCAGGTGATCGCTGCATCCACGAGGGCGCTGCGGGTCTGAGCCACGGCATCGGGAAGCCCCGGTCCAGCGATCGGCGCTGGGTCCAGGCCCCCGGCCGTGCAGGTGGAGACACTCGGCATAGCCCAAGACGAGTCGCCGACGGCCACCCATAGTGACCACGGAGGCGGGTCCGGGATAACGAAAAGGCCCACACCGCCCGCCAGCAGGCCTGCCTCGTCCCGCGGGTCCTGCCAGGTGAGCGTTTGGTAGTAGCGCACCGAGGCCGGAGTCCTAAGGCGCTCCACCGGCCGCATTACCAACTCCAGACTCCCCTCGTCAAGGGTGCCGGGGGCCCAGAAGACATCGCCGAGTATGCGCTGGCAGTTGGACAAAACCCTGTCAGGCGTCCAGCGGGCGAAACAGATCCGCCCGTACCGTGTGTCCTCCGCCATGGCGTAGAAGCCGCCGTCCTCCCGAAGCGCCAGCACGCTCACCGTCACCTCGCCGGTGAACGTATCCGAGCGAAGCACAGGATCCATCGCCTGCCGGACCCGATCGGCCAGGTCGGCATCGACAGCCCCCGGACGCCGCCAGGGCCCCGACGTGTCGCCTCCCGGACCCGGGGCACCAGGGATGACACTGCTGATGGTCATCGACGCCTGCTCTGCGGGGGATGGGAGCAAGTTCTCACAGCCCCGGCGCTCGATCAGATCACGATGCGGCGCACACTGAACCATGGCGAGCCTGACCGAGGTCACCCACTCGACCAGGGGCTTCAGCGCATGTACGTCGTCGCCGAGCAGCCACGAGAATGCAACTTCGAAAGACTCCTCACCGGCATGGAAGGCGTACTCCCAGAACGGCGACTCACCAAGCCCACGTCCATCGTTGTAAACCCCGCCGAGAGCAGATTCAGCGACCGCCTCCGTCCAAGCGGCCAGCGTCGAGTCTGCTGACGGTGTCAGCTCCGCGGTCCGCTCATAGTCCGGCAGAGAAACGCGGTGGGCCACAACGCCGTCTTCAAAGACAAGGACGTCCGAGTAGTCCGCCGACGTCAGTCGGACTTCCAGGACGCTCGGTGCCGGGTGGGTAGTCGATGTCACCGACGTCGTCGATGTGGGGTGAGTGGACATCGGGGTGGTCGATGTCGACAAGTCTGCCCCATC
>DATKBG010000074.1:0-4330 GCA_035514255.1 Acidimicrobiia bacterium | reverse complement strand
GGTAACCTCACCCACCCATGGGCATCACGGTCACCCTTCCCGACGGCACAGCGCTGGAACTCCCGGACGGCGCCACCGGAGTCGACGCGGTCTCTGCCATCGGCCCGCGACTGGCGAAGGCGGCGGTGATCGCCAAGGTCGACGGTGTTCCCTGGGATCTCGGTCGTTCCCTCCCCGACGGTGCCAGCTTCGAGGTCGTCACCGAGGACACCGACGAGGGGCGGTTCGTCATCCGGCACTCCACGGCCCACGTGCTTGCCCAGGCGGTGCTCGACTCCTTCGATGGGGCCACCTTCGCCATCGGGCCACCGATCGAAGACGGCTTCTACTACGACTTCGACATCGGGCGCCCGTTCACTTCGGAGGATCTCGAGCAACTCGAGGCTCGTATGGCCGAGATCGTCGCCGAGGACCAGCCGTTCGAGCGCGAGGAGATCCCGGCCGCCGAGGCGGCGGAGTTGTTCGCCGACCACAAGTACAAGGTTGAGATCATCGAGTCCGTCGACGAGGCGCAGGGCGCCGGAGCGGAGGTGGTGTCCCTCTATCGCAACCGGGACTTCGTAGACCTGTGCCGCGGTCCGCATGTGGTGAGCACGGGTCGGATCCCCGCCTTCAAGCTGCTGCGCAGCGCCGGTGCCTACTGGCGGGGGGACGAGAAGCGAGAGCAGCTGCAGCGCATCTACGGCACGGCGTGGGAGAGCCCGAAGGCCCAGGCCGACTACCTGGAGCGTCTCGAGGAGGCTCGCAAGCGGGATCACCGCAAACTGGGAGTCGAACTCGACCTCTTCTCCTGGCCCGACGAGCTCGGTATGGGTCTGGCGGTGTGGCACCCGAAGGGGGCGTTGGTTCGCAACGTCATGGAGGACTACTCGCGTCGCACCCACCTGCGTCATGGCTATCAGATGGTGGTGACGCCGCACATCGCCCGGAGCCACCTGTGGGAGACGTCGGGACATCTCGGCTTCTACGCCGAGAGCATGTACCCGACCATGGACGTCGGCGACGGCGAGCAGTACGTGCTCAAGCCGATGAACTGTCCCGGTCACATCCTCATCTACCAGGCGCACGCCCGGTCGTATCGCGAGCTACCGATGCGGCTCTTCGAACTGGGGACGGTATATCGGTATGAACGGTCGGGCGTCGTCCAGGGACTTCTCCGGGCACGCGGCTTCACTCAGGACGACAGCCACATCTTCTGCACCGAAGAACAGCTGGCCGGGGAACTGCAGACCCTCCTCGACTTCGTCCTCATGGTGTGGCGCGACTTCGGGTTCGACTCCGTGGAGGCCGATCTGTCCACCAAGCCGGAGAAGTACGTCGGTGACGACGATCTTTGGGAAAAGGCGACGGATGCCCTTCGGGCCTGCCTGGAGCACGCCGGCCTTGACTACGAGGTGGCGGAGGGCGAGGGCGCGTTCTACGGGCCGAAGATCGACATTCATGTGTACGACGCCATCGGTCGGAGATGGCAGGTAGGGACCCTTCAGGTCGATTTCGCCCAGCCTGCGAACTTCGAGCTCGAGTATGCCGCTGCAGACAATACGCGCCAGCGCCCGGTGATGATCCATCGAGCGTTGATGGGTTCCATCGAGCGGTTCTTTGGCGTTCTTCTCGAGCACTACGCCGGAGCGCTCCCCGGATGGCTGGCCCCGGTCCAGGCCGTGGTGGTGCCGGTGGCAGACCGCCACCTCGAATACGCCGCCGACGTTGCTGAGCGGTTGGGGATGGAGGGCCTCCGGGTAGAGGTGGATCGAACCGACGAGACGGTGGGGGAGAAGATCCGCCGCGCCATGGTGTCCAAGGTGCCGGCGGTTCTCGTGGTGGGCGACACCGACGCGGGCGCCGGGACCGTCGGAGTTCGATTGCTCGGCGGTGACGAGGAGCGCGGCGTGCCGCTGGCCGATGCGACGGCGAGGCTCGTCGATCTGTGCCTCCCCCCGCGCTGAGCGGCCGGAAGGGGCGGTGACCTCTCCTAGTCTGCCCCCGTCGCGCGCTCATTGATCTAGGGGAGAATCGCCTTGCGCTTGCTCATCAGGTTCCTGTCGACGGCGGTCCGCCGCGCTCCAGTAGCGGTCCTCGTCGGTTCGATCGTCCTCACCGCGGTCTTCGGCTACTTCGTGCCCAAGGCGCAGAGAGCGGTCGGCAACGAGGGTTTTGCCCCCGACTCGCCCGAGTTCGCCGCGCTGCTCACCATCGACGATGTGTTTTCGGAGCAGTCGGAGGTGGCCGTCCAGGTGCTCGTCGGCGGCAGCGAGTTCGACGTGCTCACCGCCGATGGTCTCCGTTCCTACGTGCTCGCCCGGCAGGCGATCGCCGACAGCCGCGCCTCGGAGTTGATGGTCGGTCGGCCCTCCGGTGACATCGTCGGCTTCTTCGATCCGCTGCTCGACGCCTACGCCGAGGCCGGTCTCGACCCGATGGCCACCGACGACGCCACCGTCAAGCAGGTCTTCTCCGATGTCCTCGCTTCGCTCCCGCCCGAGTTCACGGAGCAATTCACCGGGCTGCTGTCGACCAACGCCGACCTCGACGCGGCGACGTCACCCGCCGGTCTCATGGTGGTGTTCCTCAATCTCGCCGTGCTCGAGGACGATCCGGATCAGGCCGAACTCCAGGCGATCCAGCTGGACATGGCCGACGGAATCCGTGCCGCAACCGAGGGCCAGGCCGTGCCCGTGGAGCCCTTCAGCTTTGCGCTGCTGTTCGCCGATCAGTCGGAGTTTGAGGCCGAGATCGGCCGGCTGTTCGGGATCGCGTTCCTCATCATCCTGGGGCTGCTCGCCTTTGTGTTCTGGATCAAGCCCCGGGGGCGGCTCAAGCTCGGTGGCTCGATCCGGCGCACTGCCGCCGACGTGCTCCTTGCCCTCGGCGTGATCATCATGTCGATCACCTGGATGAACGGGATCGGCGTGCTCCTCGGCCCCGGGTATCTGGGGATCATCGGGCCGTTCAGCGAGTTCCTCCAGATCATCCCCATCCTCCTCATCGGACTCGGCGTCGACTATGCGATCCACCTCACTTCGCGGTACCGCGAGGAAGTGGGCGGCGGAGCCAGCGTGGTGGAGGCCGCGGTGCGGGCATCCCGCACGGTGGGTGTCGCCCTGGTGCTGGCCACCGTCACCACCGCGGTGGGATTCCTCACGAACATCTTCAGCCCGGTGACCGCCATCGCCGACTTCGGGATCATGGTCGCGGTAGGGATCACCTCGGCCTTCGTGCTGATGCTCACCTTCGTCCCGTCGATCAGGATCCTGCTCGATCGTCGGGCGGAACGGGCCGGTCGGTTCCCGACGACCGAATTGGGTCATACGTCTTCTCGCCTTCTGCCCCGGATGATGGGAGCGACCTCGGTGGTCGCCGCACGGATCCCGGCCATCATGGTGACTGTGGCCGTCGTTCTCGCCGGTCTCGGGGCGTACGGGTGGTCCAAGTTGGACACCAGGTTCTCGTTCATCGACTTCGTGCCCGAAGGCTCGACACTGCTCGTCACCTACGAGACGATTGTCGAGGAGTTCGGAGGTGGCTTCGGTGAGCGCACCCAGGTGCTCGTCGAAGGCGACGTGGCCACGCCGGCGGCTCACAATGCCCTCGGCCTGGCACATCAGGCGATGGGCGACACTCCCTTCGTGCTGACCTTCTCGGGACGCGCCCAGGCGGAGTCGCCGCTGTCGGTGCTCTACTTCCTCACCACCCCACCCGAAGCCGGGGGAGAACCCGACCTCTACGATCCCGGGTTCCTGGCTACGGCCATGGAGTTGGGGCTCAACGAGGACCTGAGCGTGCGCCCCGATGCCGACGTTGCTGCCATCTACGCCCTGGCCGAGGCGGCGCAACCCGAGGCCATGCGGCGCGTGTTGGCCGCCGAGGACGGCGTGTATCGGTACATCGACGTCAGCGTGGCCACCCAGGCGGGGGAAGGGGGCGCCTCACAACTGCGAACCGGTCTCCGCAACGCTTTCTCCCCATTGGAGGCCCTAACCGGTGTGACGGCGACGCCGACCAATGAGTTCATCGTCAGCGCCTTAGTCGTCGAAGCCATTCAGTCCTCCCAGATCGGATCGCTTTTCCTGACCCTCGGTGTGGCGATGCTGCTGCTGGCGGTGAACTTCGGGATGACGGCGCGCCGACCCGGGCTGGGCATCATCACCATGCTCCCGGTGGTGTTCGTGGTGCTGTGGGTGTTCGGGATGATGAAGCTCGTCGGGCTGGCGCTCAATCCGGTCACGGCGATGATCGCCTCCATATCCATCGGTATCGGCGTTCCCTACACCATTCACATCACTCATCGGTATCAGGAGGATCGTGCCCGCGCCTCCTCGTCGGAGGAGGC
>DATKBG010000073.1:0-2806 GCA_035514255.1 Acidimicrobiia bacterium | reverse complement strand
ATAGCGGTAGTGCCAGGATGAGTCAGGCGGGCACCGCCCGGCCGCCGAGGACGACGAGGTCGTACGGTTCCAGCCTGAAGGCGCCCGACTTCGGAGGCGTCGGCGAAACTGGCGCCGCCGACCGCCTCCCTACACTCGGTCGCCATGACCGAGACGCGTCCGACCGTGGCCATCGTGGGTGCTGGAGCGATGGGGGAGGCGCTCGCCCACGGTTTGCTCGGCGGGGGTTGGGATGCCGATGAGGTCGTCCTCGTCGCCCGCCGGGAGCAGCGCGCTGCCGAGGTCTCCAAGTCGACCGGCCTCGACTGTGGGCTCGATGTGGGTGCCGCCATCGCCGGGCGCGACGTGGTCGTGGTGGCGGTCAAGCCCGACGACGTACCTGCTGTGCTCCCCGAGTTGAGCGATGCTGTTCACCCTGGGGGCATCGTCGTGTCGCTCGCCGCCGGGGTGCCGACCACGGTGTACGAAGCGGTCCTTCCCGGAGTCGCCGTGGTCAGGGCGATGCCGAACACCCCGGCCCGGGTCGCCGAGGGAGTCACCGCCGTCGCCGCCGGTCGATCCGCTGATGAGGCCGCCCTCGACGTGGCTACCCGGGTTCTCGGTGCGGTGGGTCGCACCATCGTGCTCGACGAGCACCTGATGGACGCGGTGACCGCCGTATCGGGCACCGGACCCGCATACGTGTTCCTCCTCGCCGAAGCGCTGGTCGACGCCGCCATCCGAGAGGGGATTCCTGCCTATGCCGCCGAGATGCTCGTCGAGCAGACGGTCCGTGGTGCCGGGATCCTGTTGTCGTCGGTGGATCTCACGCCGGAGCGTTTGCGGGCTCAGGTGACCTCGCCAGGGGGCACCACGGCCGCGGCGGTGCACCTGCTTGAGGAGCGAGGGTTCCGTGCGCTGGTCGAGGACGCGGTCCGGGCTGCGGCGCTTCGGGCGAAGGAGATGGGATCGCGCGTGAGCGGGTCCGATTCGTGAAGGCGTTGGTCGTCCGGGTGGTGCTGGCGGTCACTTCGTGGCGGGTGGTGCGGTGGCTGTTCACCAGGACCCGGATCGGGCGGCGAGTCGCGCTGCGGTTCGTCGCCGGGGAGGCGCTCGACGATGCCGCCCGGGTAGCCAGGGAACTCAACGCTGCCGGGATGTCGGTGTCGCTCGACCATCTCGGTGAACACGTAACCGATACCGCCTCGGCGACGGCGGCACGGAATGCCTATCTGGCCTGTCTCGACCGGATTGCCGCCGACGGACTCGACGCCAACATCTCGGTCAAGCTCACCCAACTCGGGCTGGGTCTGAACGAGTCGCTGTGCACCGACAACTTGCAGGTACTCGCTCGCCGGGCCGCCGAGCTGGGGCTCACCGTCACCATCGACATGGAGGAGAGTGCCCACACCGGCGCCACGCTGCGCCTCTACGAGACGGTGCAGCGCGATCACGGCAATCTGGGCGTGGCGATCCAGGCGTACCTGCACCGGACACCCGCCGACCTCGATCACGTCATTCCGCTCGGCGGTCACATTCGGCTGTGCAAAGGGGCCTACGACGAGGGCGTGGCGGTCGCCCTCCAGTCTCGAGTGGACATCGACTCGGCGTACGACCGCCTGCTGGGCAAGCTCATGGAGGCCCCGGGAGCCATGCCGGCGGTAGCCACCCATGACGGCGCCCGCATCAGCCGCGCCCTCGACCTGGCAGTGACACGCATCGGCCCATGGGAGTTCCAGATGCTCTTTGGGGTACGAACGAAACTGCAGCAGGAACTGGTGGAGGCCGGGCATCCCATGCGGGTCTACCTGCCCTACGGCGACTCCTGGTACCCGTATCTGACCCGCCGCCTGGCGGAGCGCCCGGCCAACGTGTGGTTCTTCATCCGGGCGCTCTTCGGTCGTTGAGGCGCGGCGCCGGCCCGCCGAGGAGGCCGTCTCCCTGGCCCAGGCCGACGCCAAGCTCGCCGAACTCACGCCCGAACTGGGCATGTAAACGGTGCGGCCCTCTGGGCCGCTCGAGTTATGGCTTCTGGGCCCTCCGGGCCCCGAAGCTCTACCTGGACCGGGTTGTGCTACATGTAGCTTGTGCTACAGTACCAACCATCAGCAACCGATGAGGCAACCATGACGACATCACCGATCCGGGTGAGTTCGGAGACCGATGAGCGAATCTCGCAGGCCTCTGCACTTCTGGGTATGAGCAAGAAGGCCTTTGTTGACGAGGCCGTCAATGAGTACGTGGAAAGCCGTGTTTCGCAACTCTCCAGTCGTATCAAGGCAGTCGCGGACCTTTTCGAACTGCCGGTCACCGTGAGTGCTTCGTCAATGGAGAGGGTTGCCAAACTCAACGACTCGCCTGCCCCTCCGACTCCGGCCGCACTCCAGTCGACGAGGAAGTAGACGCCCCTTCTCGCACCGGAGCTGGCAGTCAACTGCTAGACACGTGCCCTGATGGTACGAGCTTCCATTGAGATTCGCAGTCTTCAACCGAGCGACGATCGATCAGGATTCACCTGCGGTCAGCCGGATCTCGATGTCTACTTCAAGACCAAGGCAGGACAGGCGCTCAAACGCGGCATTGCTGGGATTCGAGTAGCTCTTCTCGATGGGAAGATCGTTGGCTACGCGACAACCGTTGCGACCGAGATCCACAACGACGGAGACTTACCACTCGGCAAGCGCCTGCCTGATCGGGTTCCCGCCCTACGCCTAGCGCGGCTAGCCGTCGCGACTACCGAGCAGGGCAAGGGCATTGGAGACCTACTGATGAAAGACACCCTTGACGCTGCACTAGCGCTGCGCCGGGAGCACGGATGCGCAGGTGT
>DATKBG010000072.1:0-3977 GCA_035514255.1 Acidimicrobiia bacterium | reverse complement strand
TATCGCGCGATAGGACACCCGAAGGGGGGAGTACCTGACGGCGGAGCCGTCAGGGGAGGGGGGAGGGCGAACGCTACGTGGGCCTCGCGATCCTCTTGCCTCTTGGTTCTTGCCTATCGAACACTTGTTCGCCTAGCATGTGGTCTTCGACCCAGATACCATGCATGTAATTCTCCGGAATCGAATCCTGTCGTACCCGGGTCGTAGGTTCTCGGCACAGACACCAACCCGGCAAAGGAGCCACAGTGGAACGGGACAAGTCGCTCGGCATGGCGATGTCGCAGATCGAGAAGCAGTTCGGCAAGGGCGCCATCATGAAGCTCGGCTCGGATCACGCCCAGCACATCGAGGCGATCCCGACGGGTGCCCTGGCACTCGACCTGGCGCTCGGCATCGGCGGTGTCCCGCGCGGGCGCATCGTGGAGATCTATGGCGTGGAGAGCGGCGGCAAGACGACGCTTGCCCTGCACATCATCGCCGAGGCGCAGCGCAACGGCGGTATCGCCGCCTTCATCGACGCCGAGCACGCTCTCGACCCGGCATACGCCCAGGCGCTCGGTGTCGACGTGGACGAGCTGCTCATCTCGCAGCCGGATACCGGCGAACAGGCTCTCGAGATCACCGAGATGCTGATCCGCTCCGGCGCGCTCGACGTGATCGTCATCGACTCGGTCGCCGCCCTGGTGCCTCGTGCCGAAATCGAGGGCGAGATGGGTGACAGCCACATGGGTCTGCAGGCACGCCTGATGTCGCAGGCGCTGCGCAAGCTCGCCGGGACCATCAACCGGTCTCACACTACGGCGATCTTCATCAACCAGATCCGCGAGAAGATCGGCGTGATGTTCGGATCGCCGGAAACGACCCCGGGTGGTCGTGCCCTCAAGTTCTACTCGTCGGTTCGGATCGAGGTCCGGCGCATCCAGACCATCAAGGAGGGTCAGGAGTCGATCGGCAACCGGGTCGTGGCCAAGGTCGTCAAGAACAAGGTGGCGGCGCCCTTCCGCAACGCCGAGTTCGACATCATGTTCGGGGAAGGCATCTCACGAGAGGGCAGCCTTCTCGACGTGGCGGTGGAGCACGACGTGGTGCGCAAGAGCGGCGCCTGGTATACCTACGACGACGACCAGCTCGGCCAGGGCCGGGAGAACGCCAAGCGCTTCCTGCGGGAGAATCCGGAGGTCGCCATGCAGCTGCAGGCGCGGGTGCTCGCCGCCGTCGGCCTCAGCGGAGATCGGCCCAAAGCAGTGGACGAGACAGCAGACGACGAGGAGCCGGAAGCCGAGATGGCCGGGTCGATCGAGCGGGTCGACGGGGCCACCGACGAGGACTGACACTCACATCCAGGCTCTAGCGGTACGATGAGGTCCGGTCGGCGTTCCGATCGGACGTCATCACACTCCCCACACTCGTCCCTCGGGAAGGAGCCAGATCATGAGGACGGCCCTGGTGGTTGCGCTCACAGCGCTACCAGCCATCGTGATCGGCTTCGTGCTGGGCAGACGGATCCTGCGTCGGGGTATCGCAAAGGCCGGCCGACACGCCGAAGTGCTCGTGGCCGAAGCCCGCGTCGAGGCGCAGCGAGTGCTCGACCGGTCAGAGGGCGAGGCGCGTGCCCGGGCTGAGGCCTACCGGGAGCACGAAGAAGCGGCACTCGCCAACCGGCGCCTAGAGGTCGAGTCTCAGGAAGCGCGGATGATGCAGCGCGAGGCGACACTGGAGCAGCGAGCCTCGAACCTGGCCCAGCGCGAGGACACGCTGGTCGACAAGGAGCGCACCCTTCTGGACTCCGAAGAAGCCATGGACGCGATGCGCGACCAGGCCCGTGAGGCCCTCGAGGCAGTGGCCGGCTTCGACGCCCGCACCGCCAAGGAAGAACTGCTGCGTCGCGTGGAGGATGAGGCCAATCGCGAGGCGATGGTCCTCGTTCGCGACCTGGAGATCAAGGCCCGGGAAGAGGCCGAGCGACGGGCTCGCCGCATCCTCACCAGCACCATTCAGCGGCTGGCCTCCGATGTGGTGGTCGAGGCGACCGTGGCCACCGTCGCGCTCCCGAGCGACGACATGAAGGGTCGGATCATCG
This sequence comes from Acidimicrobiia bacterium, assembly GCA_035514255.1. GTDB lineage: Bacteria > Actinomycetota > Acidimicrobiia > Spongiisociales > UBA11373 > DATKBG01. The sequence goes on along the minus strand of DATKBG010000072.1, from coordinate 1,897 downwards.
GGCGCGACGGCCGCAACATCCGCGCCTTCGAGGCGGTCACCGGGGTCAACATCATCGTCGACGACACCCCCGAGGCGGTTTCTCTGTCGGCGTTCGATCCGGTGCGCCGTGAGATCGCCCGTCTCGCACTGGAACGGCTCATCGCCGACGGCCGGATTCACCCTGCCTCCATCGAGGACGCGTACGAGAAGGCCGCCTCCGATGTCGAGCAGAGTGTGAAAGACGCCGGTGAGTGGGCGACGCTCGAGGTGGGCGTGTCACGCCTCCACCCCGAACTGGTGACCCTGCTCGGTCGTCTGAAGTACCGGCTCTCGTACGGGCAGCCGGTACTCCATCATCTCGTCGAGAGCGCCAAGGTGGCCCACATGCTGGCTTCGGAGCTCGGCGTCGACCCCGAGGAAGCCGGCCGTGCCGCCTTCCTGCACGACATCGGCAAGGCGGTCAGCCATGAGTTGGGTGGGTCCCATGCCATGGTTGGCGCTGAGATCGCCAGACGGTTCGGTGAGGAGGCCGGGGTGGTCCACGGCATCGAAGCCCATCACAACGAGGTCGAGCCGCGCACCCTCACCGCCATCATCGTTCAGGCTGCCGACGCGGTGTCGGCGGCGCGTCCCGGGGCCCGACGCGAAGCCGTCGAGTCGTACGTGCGCCGTCTGGAAAAGCTGGAGGCGATCGCGACCAGTTTCGCCGGGGTGGAGAAGGCATTCGCCATGCAGGCGGGCCGCGAGGTACGAGTGGTGGTCGATCCGGGTGTGGTCGACGACCTTGGTGCCCACGATCTCGCCCGCCGCATCTCCCGCCGGGTCCAGGAGGATCTCAACTATCCGGGTCAGATCCAAGTGACCGTGATCCGGGAGCTGCGGGCCACCGACGTGGCCCGATGACTCTCGTCGAGCTCGGCACTCCGACGGTGAGAGAGCGTCGGGTGCCTACCCGATCGGGACGACGGTATCTGGTCCGGACCTTCGGCTGTCAGATGAACGAGCACGACTCGGAACGGATTTCGGGACTGTTCGAGGCCGACGGCATGGTTCGAGCCAGCGATGTCGGTGATGCCGACGTAGTGATGATCAACACGTGCTGCATCCGCGAGAACGCCGATAACCGCCTCTACGGGAACCTGGGACAGCTGAAGGCGATCAAGGACGAGCGGCCCGACATGAGGATCCTGGTGGGCGGATGCCTCGCCCAGAAGGACCGCGACATCGTCCAGACGAAGGCACCGTGGGTCGACGTCGTGTTCGGCACCCACAACCTCCATCGAGTGGTCGACCTCCTCGACCGCGCCGAGGAGTGGGGGCCGGTGACCGAGATCTGGGACGAGACCGCTTCCATCGACGATGTTCCCTCGACGCTGCCGACGCGACGCGAGACCACCCCTTCGGCGTGGGTCACGATCACCATCGGCTGCGACAACGCCTGCACCTTCTGCATCGTCCCGTCGGTACGGGGTCGAGAGATCTCGCGTCGTCCGGGTGACATCGTGCGCGAAGTCACCGATCTTGCCCGGTCCGGGGTGGTGGAGGTCACGCTGCTCGGCCAGAACGTCAACTCGTACGGACGCAGTCTGCTGGTCGACGGCAAGCGCCGGCCCATCTTCGCCGACCTGTTGCGCCGGGTTGGCGCGGTGGACGGCATCCGCCGGGTCCGGTTCACCAGCCCGCATCCCAAGGACATCAGAGCGGACGTCGTCGAGGCGATGGCCGACACGCCCGCAGTGTGCGAACAACTCCACCTGCCACTGCAGAGCGGCAGCACCTCGATTCTGCGGGCGATGCAGCGGGGATACACCCCCGAGCGGTTCCTGGCCAAACTCCGCATGGCCGAGGAGATCATTCCCGGGTTGGCGACCTCCACCGACATCATCGTGGGGTTCCCAGGGGAGACGGAGGACGAC
>DATKBG010000071.1:0-6054 GCA_035514255.1 Acidimicrobiia bacterium | reverse complement strand
GCCGGCTTGTTCTTGATGGCGTACAGGTATCCGTCCCGGCTGAACACGTAGATCCCGCCCTTCCACACGGCCGGGGTGGCCTCGATCGTGGCCTCGCCGACCTGGAAGGTCCAGATGAGCCGGGGTTCTCGCGGGTCGGTGATGTTCCATACCCGCATGAAGCTGTCATAGCCGATGGTGACCAACCGGTCGTCCACCACCACCGGTGACGACCAGCTCCCGGGGGCCAGGGCATGGGCCCACAGCTCCTCGCCGGTCTCCTGGTCCACCACGACGAGGAAGCCGCGATGGGTGACGACATAGAGCACGCCGTCACCCAGTGCAGGAGTCGAGAACATCCCTCCCTGAGCAGGTGGTGTGGTGATCGAGTACATCCCCCACACATAGGGGTCGCCCGAGGTGTACGGGTCGAGTTTGATCAGCTGGCCGAGGTCTTCTCCGCGTTGCAGGAACCGCTTCCACTCGACCGGCACGTAGAGCATGCCTTCGTCGTCGATGACGATCGAGCCGTCGACATCGTCGCCCACCCAGTAGTCGAAGACGATCGGCGCCTCGCCACTCTCGAGGTTGGTGATGTCGAGGCCCATCACCCGGCCGCCCGAGTTACCAAAGTACACGCGGCCCTCGAAGAAGGCCGGCGTGCTCTCGATACTCGTGGATGGGCAGCGGGCAGGGATCGTGCATCCATCGAGGATGTTGGCGATGAGTTCGTCGTTCCACGACGGCACTTCGGTCACGAGTTGCGGGTCGACCTGCACGAGACCGACAGCGTCGTAGGTGCGGTTGAGCTTCCAGATGTAGAAGACCGAGTTCTCGCCACTGGCGAACAGGTAGTCGTTGAGCACGCGAGGGGCGGCGTCCCAGTCGTCGTTCCACAGGCCGAAGCACGAGGTCCCGTGCTGGTCGCGGGTGTCGACGGTGCACAGCGGCTTTGGTGTCTCGAAAGACCAAATCTCGACCGGGTCCTCGCGGTCGAGGGCGACGATCCGCAGCTTGTTGTCGCGGCTTCCGAAGAACACGAGCGGGAACCCGTCCGGGTCGAGGCTCGGGCTCCCCTTGACGATGTCCCCGGTGAGGATGGGGGATCGGCTTCGGGTGCCGGTGGCGGCGTCGATGAAGTGAAACCGGTGGTCGTAGGCGCCGATCATGATCTCGGTGATCCCGTCGGGCCGCTCCCACACAACCGGTTGGCCGGTCCAACCGTTACCGCACCAGGTCGAGGTCACCCCGAGGTCCGTCGACTGGCCACACAGGGGAGCATTCGGGAAGCGCCAGGCCTCCTCCGGAGTGGCCGGCACCGGTCCCTGTCCGTAGTACGTGTTGGACGGGTTGCCCCGAAAGGTGATCAACCCTTCGACGGCGGTCCCCCAGGGCTGCCCGACGGTTCGGCGATCCACCCAGGGATGAAACGGGTCGGGACCCACGGTTTCGGTCGTCGTGGTGGAGTCGACGACGACGGTCGTCGTGGTCGACGTGGTCGTCGTCACCGTGCCGTTGGCGAGCGAGCCGGACGTCGATGTCGTCTCGGACGCCGGGCTCGCCGCGAACAGGACGAACAGCGTGGTCGAGATGACCGCGAGGAACAAGCCGAGGGCGATGCCGACCTGAGCCGGGCCGCGGGGTAGGGGAGCCATCGGGCTTGGAGTGTATGGCGTCGCAGCCGGTACACCCACGACCGAACGCGATTGGCCCCGGCTCGGTCGCCCGTACACACTGGTGGGGTGCCACCGATGGAGCGGCTTCGATTCGTGATACGGCGCCTCCGCGCGGCCGACCTCTCGGTTGGCGCGGCCGCCGTCGCCTACAACTCCTTCCTCGCCATGGTGCCCCTGTCCCTGGCCGTGGTCGGTGTCGCCGCCATGTTCGGCGACGATGCCGGTGCGCTCGCCAGGGTCGAGGCGGCGCTCGATCCGATCGCTCCGGAGGCGGTGGTCACCTTCGTGACCTCACTGATGACCGACACCGCTGGCAGGGTCGGTGATGGGGGCGTGGTCCTCGTGGTCGTGTCCTTGCTGGTATCGCTCTTTCTCGGCTCCCGTGCGGTGGTGGCGTTGCAGAGGAGCCTCGCCGTGGTGGCCGGCGGGTCCGAGATCCGGCCGCCGCTCCAGATGCGGCTCGTCGGGCTGGGGCTGACGGTCGCCGGGGGCCTTGCTCTGCTGGTGACGTCGGTGGCTTTGGTGGCCGGCGGAGCCCTGTTCGCCTTCGTGGCGAGGTTCGCGGGGTGGGAGCCGATCGAGCGGCTCGGAACCCTTCTCGGACTACCGCTCGCCGCGGCCGGGGTGTTCGGGTTCCTGATGCTGTTCTACGTCCTCGGGCCGTCGAGTCCGGTTCCCAGGGCCGGGGTCGCCGCTCTCGTGGGGGTGGTCGGGATCGTCGGCGGAAGCCTCGGCTTCGGCCTCTACCTGTCGACTGCCCCCGGTCTCGGTGCCACCTTTGGCACGCTCGGAGCGGTCGCGGTGGCTCTGGTCTGGCTCTACCTCGGTGCCCTGTCGGTACTCGCCGGAGCCGTCGTCGCCTACGCCCTCGTGGACGCGTCGATTAGCGAGAGCGCACGCCAATAGGCTCGCCCCGAGATGAGGGTTCGGCTTGCCACAAGCCGAACCCTCATTGGATCCGCGACCTATTGGCGCTCGCTCTGAGGCGTCACCACGATCCTCTCGGCGCTGCCGCGGGTCGCGGCGTCGGTGATCGCACCGACCGCATCCTCCATCTCGACGATCTTCACCGGCGGTGCGACGAGGCGCCCCGCGGCCAGGTCGGCGAGTACGGCCTCGGTGTCGCCGGGGAGGCTGCCATAGGAACCGGTCAGGGTGTACTCGTTGTTGGACCACAGGACCGGCGGGATCGTCGTCAGTGGCTCCGGACCCACCCCAACGGCGACGGCGCGGCCGCCCGGCCTGAGTGACTTCACCGCGGTGTCGACGGTCGCGGCCGCCCCCACGAACTCGATGGCGACGTCGACGCCACCATCGGTGAGCTCCTTCACGGCGCGGCCCACCGACATCCCGGGTTCGGCGAGCACGACCGCTTCGGCTCCGAAAGCGGTCGCCCGAGCCAGGGCGTCGGCGCTGGTGTCGACGGCGATCACCGTCGCCCCGAGGTTGCGCGCCATCTGCACGCCGTAGGACCCAAGCCCGCCGATTCCGATGATCGCCACCTGCTGTCCGGACTCGACGGCGGCCCGGCGGTGCACGGCATGCCTGGCCGTCGAACCGGCATCGGTCGCGGTGGCGGCCTGGGGAGCGCCGACGCCGTCGGGTATCGGGATCACCGACCCGACCGGCACGACGATCCGGTCGGCCAGTCCCCCATCGCGGTGGATTCCGATGACCTCGACCCGGTCGCACAGGTTGGGGCGCTGCTCCCTGCAGCGATCGCACACTCCGCAGGCGGTGGCCAGCGCGACGACGACTCGTGCATTCGATGACGACGCCAGGGATCCGGCGACTTCGTGCCCGAGCGTGATCGGCAGCATCGAGGTTTTGGCGGTGCCGTCGACGAAGTGGAGGTCTGAGCCGCACACGCCTGCGGCCTCGACGCTCACCGCCACGTCGCTTTCGCCGGGTGAGGGATCGGGCACCTCATCGAGGCGAAGATCCCCGGGAGCGTGGAGGCGAATAGCGCGCATGGCCGCACGCTACCCGTCACCCGTCACCCGTCGCCCGTCACCCGTCGCCCGTCACCCGTCGCCTCACTACCATTCGCTGAGCATCTCGAATTCCGGAGGACTTCTTGTCGAACATCGTGCATGTCGTCGGTACCGGGACCATCGGCGAGCCCCTCATCGGTCTGCTGGCCGATCACGCGGAGGCCTTCGGTATCGAGGAAGTCACCTTCCACAAGCGAACGCCGATGATCGAAGAGCGCGCCAAGGTGCGTGACCTCATGAGTCGGGGAGCGGTGCTCGCCACCGACGCCGATCGGCGGTCCTCGTTCGAGGAGTTGGGCACCCCACCCAAGCTGGAGACGATGGAGGCGATCGAGCGCGCCGCGGTAGTCATCGACTGCACCCCGGCGGGTAACGCCAACAAGGTGGAGCTCTACGACAAGGCCCGCGGACCGATCGGATTCCTCGCGCAGGGCTCTGAGTTCGGGTTCGGCAAGATGTACGCCCGGGGTATCAACGACGAGGCGCTGGAGCGGACGACGGATCGCTTTTTGCAGGTCGTGTCGTGCAATACCCACAACATCTCCGCGCTGATCAAGACGCTCGCCATGGACGAGGACGGTACGTCGCACCTGGAGAACGGGCGGTTCCTGTGCCTGCGGCGGTCCAATGACATCAGCCAGGACTCGGGTTTCAGCGCGTCACCCATCGTGGGGCGGCATGAGAACGCTCGGTTCGGAACCCACCACGCTCGGGATGCACACCAGCTGTTCGAAACGATGGGCTACGACCTCGACGTCTTCTCGTCTGTGGTCAAACTCAACACGCAGTACATGCACGCGCTGCACTTCAGTCTGGTACTCGACCAGGAGATGACCGTGGACCAGGCGATCGAGCGCCTAACCGGCAATCCTCGTCTGGCGATCACCCACAAGCGGTCGGCCAACCAGATCTTCTCGTTCGGCCGTGATCACGGTTACTACGGGCGCATCCTCAGCCAGGCGGTGGTGCCGGTCGAGACCCTGGCGGTGCGTAACGGTCGCGAGCTCGTCGGGTTCTGCTTTACCCCCCAGGATGGCAACGCGCTGCTGTCCTCGGTGGCCGCCACCCTGTGGTACCTCTATCCCGACGGCTTCGGGGATCGCCTCGAGGTCCTGCGCCGGTACCTCTTCACCGAGGTGTAGTCGGCGGCCTACCCGCGGTAGCGCCAGACGATCCGACCGCGGCTGGGGTCGTAGATCGACAGGTCGATGTCGACCTTGTCCCCGGGCAGGATGCGGATGTAGCGGCCGCGGCGCATCTTGCCGGAAGCGCGGGCCAGCACCTCGAGGCCGCCTTCGACCTCGACTTTGAACATGGCGTTGGGGAGCGTCTCGAGGACGGTTCCCTGCACGCGTACGACATCGTCCTGTTTCACCAAGGGGTGGCTTCTCTCTCCTCGTGGGCGGCGCCGGAGCGGTCCTGCGCCAACGCCACTCTCCCATTGGCCGGGTGGTAAATCAAGCCCGGAAAGGCTCGGTCACAGGGTACGAGCCTCGTCGAGAGCCACCACCCGGTCGGCGAGCGCGGCGGCGTTGATTCCTCTCGCGTCGACGAAGGCCGTTTCGACGCCCGGTCCAGAAAGGGCGAGCAGTTCCTCGTGATCGGCTCCTGCGACGAGAATGACCCGACGCACCCCTGCCTCCACCACCGCGCCGACCCAGGAACCGATCACGGTCGACGGATCAGAGGCAAACGACCGGATGCGGTCATCGACGGCCGCCTCGGCCAGTAACACCGCGCAGAAGGCCCCGATCGCGGCGCCGCCGACATGGGATGCATCGCTCACGTCGCCGAGCGCAACCTTGAAGTCCGCGCTCCGCAGGGCCTCGGCGGTCGCCTCGTCCGACACGAAAACCCGGACTTCCCCTCGGCCAGCGACGGCCTCGGCGAGGGCGGTTCCGGCGGGCGTGTCGGCGCCGACGATGAGCATGGGCATTGTTTCAGCATATTGCAGCCAATCAGTTCATATAGCGCTGGGGAGGTGGTGTAATGGTGGGGCGGATGGCGCCGGATGCGGGTCGGTCTTCCCCCACTCCCCACCGTGTCCGGCGCTTCCGCGCTAACAGCCTCCAGCTACCGGCTGCCAGCCACCAGCCACCTCTCGCCGATCTCGCTCGCCTCTCCGGACTCGTGTCGACGGTTTCACCATGCTCTCCCCGGGAATACCCCAGGCCGTAGAAGCGCTGAAGATAACGACACTTCCTATTCCGGTAGCTGGTAGCTGGTAGCTGGTAGCTCTGGTAGCTGGTAGCTGATGACCGTGCCCTACCATCACAGGACGACCTGAGAGGCAATGTTTCCATGACGCAGACCGTCGATCTCGATCTCGGCAAGTACCAGCTGGGCTGGTCGGACGCCGAGGACTACGTCTTCAAGCCCCAGAGGGGCCTGAATGAGGAGATGAT
>DATKBG010000070.1:0-7395 GCA_035514255.1 Acidimicrobiia bacterium | reverse complement strand
GTTGACTGTTAGCTGCCTAGCCGCTCCAACCCGTGACCTCTATCCCGACCTCCTCCAGCTCGGGAACGAGCAGGTCGGGACCCACTGTCTCGTCCATGGTGCGGACGCCGGGGTCGGAGACGGCGCCGGTGAGGATCAGGTGGGCGAGGGCGGTCGTCGGGAAGGCCGTGGTGCGGGAAAGGGCGGTGAAGGTGTCGTCATTACGATCTTCGACCTCGTATCCGACGGTTCGAGCGAGGCCGTCGCGGGTGGCTGTCGCCCACACCCGGACCAGGACCAGATCCGGTCCGCCGGCCGGGAGGTTGGCGCCCAGGGCCTCGAGGAGCACGGCTCGCGGGGCGGTACCGGTGCCGGGCTGGGGTGTTTCGTCGAAGAGACCGATCTCGAGCATGGTGCGAAACGGATGACCGTGGCCGGGGAATCGGAGGGTCTTGTAGTCCAGTTCGGCGACCCTTCCCTCCCACATGCGGGTGAGTGAGGACGACCCGCCGGCGGTGTGAAACGCTTCCAGGGGACCCCACGAATCCCATGCGACCGTCTCGATCCCGGTGAGGGGTTCGACCGTGGCATAGCTGCCGTCGGTGAGAATCTCACACGGCTCTGCGTACTCGTTGATCAATCCTGCCGGGTTGAACGCCAGCTGATAGCGAAGCGCCCCGGTGGGCTCGGCGGGAAGCGCTCCGACCCGCAGCCTGACCTCGTCGATCTTCCCATCTCCCAGAGCCTCGACGGCGCCGACTGCGAGCACGTTGGCGAAGCCGGGAGCGAGTCCGCAGTCGGGGACGGCGACGACTCCGGCGTCGACCGCCCGGTCGTGCTGGGCCTTCTGCCGGGCGACCACGGTCGGGTTGCCGCCCAGGTCGAGGTAGTGGCAGCCGGCAGTGATGGCGGCGTCGAGCAGACGCTCGCCGAAGGCGTAGGGCACGCACGACACCACCAGCCGGGCGGTCTCGAGCGACGCGTGCAAGTTCCCGGCGGTGACGTCGACGATCTCGGGACGGGCGCCTGAAATCGCTGCCGCACGTCGCGCCGCGCCGGGATCGGCGTCGGCGACGGTCACCTCGTACCCGCGACGGACCAAGTCCCACGCCGCTGCGGTGCCCACGATTCCCCCGCCCAATACGGTGATGCCGGTCATCGTCGGCGGACAGTAGCGACGAGTACCGGCGGCAGCGTCAGCCCAGGTACTCGTCGAGCCAGGACCCGGCCGGCAGCCGGGCCGTCCCTTCCAGGTCGCCGATGGTGTCGAGTTCGATCGTCAGCCCGGCGGTGACCATCACCACCGGTGAGCGGTCGGCGAGCGCAGACAGGTGCCGGGCGAAGCTCCCCGGGCCGTACGAGAAGCGCATCGCTCCGGAACCGCCCAGAGCGTTGGTCCCTCCGTCCCGGCTCGGCGCGATCACGCTGCGTCCGTCGAGGAGGTGCTGTCTCACCAGGGTGAGGTCGGTCGCAGTCACCAGCGGGAGGTCGCCGTGGACCACACACCAGGGATCCCCCGAGGCTGCGATGGCCGCGGCGGCCCCATCGAGGCCACCGCCGGGTGGTTCGGCGAGGACGTCGACCCCGTGGCGGTGCGCCCACCGACGAACGGCCTCGGAGGGTGTCGCGATGGCAACCGTGAAGCCGGCGTCTCGCCCCGCGGCGAGGAGACGCTCGGCGGTGGCACGAGCCAAGGCGGCGCGTCGGTCTGCGGAGAGGCGGCCGCTCAGGCGACCTTTTGCCGTGTCGAAACCCTTGAGCGGGATACCGAGGACCGTGCGCATGTCCCGACGGAGGCTAGGAGGCTTCGACCCTCAGTTCGGGGGGATCGACGTCCGCATGGTTGTGCGAGGTCGGGGTGGTGAGTCAATCTCGGTAGTTGATGTACTGCAGCGGCAGTCGGTAGTCGAGTCCGCGCAGGCCCTCGATGACGGTTTGCAGTTCGTCTCGTTTCTTGCCGGTCACCCTGACCACGTCACCCTGAATCTGAGCCTGGACTTTGGTCCCGATGTCTCGAATCGCCTTGGCGATCTCCCGGGCAGCCTCGCCGTCCAGGCCCGTGGTGAGCGTGAATACCGCCTTCGACCGCCCCCCACCGGATGGCTGTGGAACGCCGCCGGAGATCACCTTGAGGGAGACCTTTCGCCTCACCAGCTTCTCCTTGAGCACGTCGATCGCTGCTTTGACCCGGTCATCGGTCGACGACTCGACGGTGATGGAGGTCTCGGCGAGGTCGTAGTGAGTGTCGGTGCCCTTGAAGTCGTAACGGGTCGCCGTTTCCCGGCTCGCCTGGTCCACGGCATTACGGACTTCCTGGAAGTCGACCTTGGAGACCACGTCGAATGAAGGCATGGACCACAGACTAGAGGCGGGGGACCGCGACGCCGGGAGTACTTGGTACTTGGTACTTGGTACGTGGCGATGGCCACCTAACCTCACGATGGTGCACCGTAAGACGAAGATCGTGGCGACGCTCGGGCCTGCCTCATCCGATGCCGAGACGATTTCGAAGATGGTCGGGGCCGGGCTCGATGTCGCTCGGTTCAACTTTTCTCATGGTGAGCACGAGGAGTACCGCCGGATGCTCGATTCGGTGCGGGCCGCCGCCGACGAGCACGGGCGGGCGGTCGCGGTGCTCCAGGACATCCAGGGACCGAAGATCAGGGTCGGCACCTTTCCCGGTGGCTCCGTCGAACTGAGGGCCGGCAGCCGGGTCACGCTGCGCGATGGAGAGGGGGAGGGTTCGAACGCCGAGATCTTCGTGCGTCACCTCGCCGGCCTGGCTCCGTCGCCCGGGGACCGGGTCCTACTCAGTGACGGCCTGATCAGCCTCTCCGTGATCGACGGCGATGACACCGGCTGGACGGCCGAGGTGGTGGAAGGCGGCGTGCTCGGCGACAACAAGGGGGTTGCGGTCCCCGGCATCGACGTCCAGCTACCGGTGGTGACCGACAAGGACGCCGTCGACCTCGCCTTCGGGGTATCGATCGGCGTCGACATGGTCGCCGCCTCCTTCGTGACCAGCGCCGCCGACGTCGAACGGGTTCGGGAGCTCGCCGGGGACGTTCCGGTCATCGCCAAGGTCGAACGAGCGAGCGCCTACGCCAACCTCGCCGAGATCGCCGCCGCCGCCGATGGGGTGATGGTGGCGCGGGGCGATCTCGGGGTCGAGCTCGGCTTCGAGCCGCTCCCTCGTATCCAGAAGGACATCATTCTTCGGGTGGCTGCCGCCGGCGGTATCTCGATCACCGCCACGGAGATGCTCGAGTCGATGACCGTGTCGCCGCGGCCGACCAGGGCCGAGGTCACCGATGTCGCCAACGCCGTGCTCGACGGCACCGATGCGGTGATGCTCTCCGCCGAGACGGCGATCGGGAAGTACCCGGTCCGGGTGATCGAGGTGATGGCCGCGATCTGCCGCGAGGCCGAGGCGAGTCCGGGGTATCCGGCTTCGCCGGCGACGAAGGTCCTGGAAGGATCGCAGCCCTTCCCGGCAGCGATCGCCGGTGCGCTAGCCGATGTCGCTGCGGCGCTGAGGCTGCAGACGGTCGTCGCCTTCACTGAGAGCGGGTCGACGGCGCTCCTGGTCTCAAGGCGGCGGCCCAATGTCCGCATCGTCGCTTTCACCCCCAATCCCCAGATCAGGAATCGGCTGGCGCTCGCCTGGGGGGTGACCCCGCTGATGATCGACCGCTTCGCGTCGACGGACGAGATGATCGCCGAGGCCGAGCGGCGACTCCTCGAGATCGGTGTGGTCACCCCCGGTGAGTCGCTGGCCATGATCGCCGGGATACCCCCGAACCAGCGGGCCTCGACCAACCTGCTCAAGCTCCACGTGGTGGGACAGACCTGACCCGACGCGTGGGCGATCTAGAGTCGTCGGTCATGGGTCAGCAGATCGAGATCGTCACCTCCACCGTCGCCGGCGACGTGCTCGTTGTCGACACCGATCGCAGCATCACCGGGCAGGACGGCATGACGTTCGCGTCGGCCGCAGATGCCAACGCCGGGGACAGCTTTCCGGCCCGGCTCGCCGCCCGTCTGTTCGAAGCCATCGACGACACGGCGCACGTGTTCGTGGCATCCAACACCGTCGTGGTCAGGCGTACCGGCATCTGGGATGCGGCAACCGTCGCTGCAGCGGAGGGTGTGATCTCCAGCTTCTTCGTGTTCTACCGCGACGAGACCCCGGTACCGTGACGATCATCCGTCGTATCGGCCGACCCGTACCGTCACGTCGGAACCAGGGTCGAGCCAGGTACCCGGGCCGGGGAACACCTCCAGGACCAAACCGTCCTGGGACTCGTCCTCGACGACGATGTCCGGGCCCCGGAAGATCCGCAGGCCGATGTTGTTGAGCGCGGACTGCGCCTGTTCGTAACGTTTGCCGACGAGGTCGGCAGGGACCTGGACGGGGCACTGGATCGACGCGTCGTACTCGAGATGGTCCTCGGGCAGCTTGCACGGATGTACCGCCACCACTATCGGCCACGGGTGGTAGGTATGCCACCAGGTCTGTTCGCGTGTCGTCCCGTCCGGGTACCGAATGATGCGCGTGATGCTGACGGTGAAGCCGGGCTCGCCCTCGTCCGTCTCCTCCTCGACGTCGGGGGGAAGCGAGGCGTCCGGCTCGTAATAGATCTCGGGCTCGGTGAAGTTCTGCCTCTCGCCGAGGATCGACTCGATGATGAGGCCGCCGTTGTCGCCGAAGAACTTGACGGTGACGCTCGTCGAGGTGTGCTCCGTCTTTATGTAGATGGCGTTTTCAGTGTCGTTGCGGAACTTGAGATCGGGGCTGGGGAAGCCGAGCGTCGCCTCACGCACCATCGGGTACCGACTGATGTACAGGGTGTGCGGCGTGTGATCCACGTCCTCCAGTCCCGACCAGAACACCGCGTTGTACAGCGTGGTGGCGAACTGGCTGACGCCTCCACCGATGTTGGCGGGGTGGTCGCAGCAGTAGATGATCGGCCCGATGATGGCGCCGGCCCGGCGGTAGCCCTTCTCGAGGGTCCGCTGGCCGATGTGCTCGTTGAGCGAGAACACCTCGCCGGGCATCACGATCACCCCGTTGACCTCGTCGGCCATCGTCTGGATGTTGATCACCCGGTTGCGGTTCGACTCGGTCCCTCCAGACGTGTAGAACGTCGTCGCCGTATAGAGGAGTTCCTTGATCCCCAGGCCCTCGGCGTCCTCGGTGGTGAATTGGGGCGGGGCGCCGTCGCGCATGGGAAGGGGAGCGGTTCGCGTCACCGAAGACGCCGCGTTGAAGACGGCTCTCGGCAGGGCCGCATCGTCAACCAGCGCTGCCGGAGCACCGGGGAGGATGAGTGGCGAGTCGAAGGGGTCGATCACCACCTGGGCATCGCGCGCCGGGGTCTCGATCGACTCGCGGATCGGCCCCAAGAACTGCACCAGCGGTCCCACCTGGAAAAAGACATCGATTTGAGGGTCTTCGTCCGTGCCGATCACCCGACTGGCGATGGCATCGAGCAGGACGCTGCGGGGGAAGGTGATCGATGCTTCGGGCACGATTTTGGACAGGGTCACCGGTCCGGCGACGAGGCGTTCGGCTCGACCGACCGCCACATCGACGTCGGCATCGGTGAGCATCGGCACTCGATACTCGGTGAGGGCGGTGACCGGGTTTCGTGCCCCGAAGATCTCCGCCTCGATGAGGTCGGCCGTCGCCTCTAAGTCGATTCCGTTGCCCGCCGTCGGATACACGGGGCTGACGACGCCGGCGAGTACCACGATGCCCCCTTCGGTGGGTGGGTCTGCGATCGCCAGCCTCTCCCACAGTCGGAGGATGGCGAGCAACGAGTCACGGTTGTAGGTGCCGCTTCCGTCGAGGGCACGGGTTCCCCCACCAATGGTGGTGGAGAGCCATCGCTGCATCTGGCCCAGCACGTTGCCGTCCCGGCCGGCGCGCATCGCCTGGTCGAGGAGAGCCTCCTCGTCCAGCCAGAAGCCGACCTCGCGGGGGGCGAGCGTGAATTCGGTGCCCTCGACGATGACGGTGATCGGCTCGTTGGCCCGCCGCTGATGGAGTTGGGCGATGGTGGCGCGCGCCTCGCCCTCGGTCAATCCCCCGAGGTGGGTGTCGGTGACGGTGACCCTCCCCAGGACCTCGCCGGCATTGGCGACGCGGTCGAGGGCGAACAGGGCGCCGAGCCACGCCCACAGCGTGAGGGGCGCGGCGATGGCGATGATAATGATCCGGAGGCTTCGTGGCATGGGTCTCGATGTCACGGGTCGGGCGGCCGAGTGTACAAACGGCGGCTGCTTACGCAGCGCGGGGCACACCACCACCTACCATCGATCCATGGCCGGCAGCGTGGTGTTCCCCCCAGTCGACCCGGGCGAGGACCTCAAGGTGTCGGCTACGACGTTCGTCGCTTTCGAGAAGTGCCCGGACCAGGCGGGAGCCCGGTTTCGCGGTATCTACGGAGCCGAGTCGAGGGCGTCGTTCACCGGGGGACTCGCTCACCGGATCTTCGCCCGCCACCTCCGGGACGGACCCATCTCGGCCGACGGTCTCGAGTCGGCGTGCCGTGAGGAGATCGGTGCCGGTTTGAACCCCAAGATGGTGGCGCTGGGCCTCAAGCCGAGCGCTCTCGGTGGCGTGATCAAGGAAGTGGGGGACCTCTACGACCGGTTCAAGACGTTCGGTGCCGAAGGCTTCGAAGGCGCCGAAGTGGCGCTCGAGGCGACTCCCGCCGATGGTGTGTTCCTCCACGGAAAGATCGACGCGGTGTTCGACGGGAAGGAGGCCGGGTCCAGGCTGGTCGACTGGAAAACGGGAGGAGTCGGCGACGCCGACACCCAATTGGCCTTCTACGCGCTGTTGTGGACCCTGGACCGGGGTGAGCCGCCGGGGTCGGTAGAGGCGGTGTCAGTGGCCACCGGTGAGCGGGTGCGGGCAGTGCCGTCAATCGCCGAGGTTCAGCAGACAGCCGGGAAGGTCGCCCGCCTGGTGTCGGTGCTGCGGCGCGCCTGGGCCGATGGCACCGCACTGGATCGGGTCGCCGGTCCGTGGTGTCGCTGGTGCCCCCTGCTCGACGAGTGCCCGGAGGGGCGTGCGGCTACTTCGATCCTCGACCGCTGAGGTCAGCTGAGGTCGCCGTCGCCGAAGACCGCGCTCAGTGCCGCCACGACGTCGGGATCGAATTGGTCGCCGGAGCAGCGGCTCAGTTCGGCGATGGCGGTCCGGACCGGCGCCGCCGGCTCGTAGGGCCGGTCCGAGGTGATGGCGTCGAAGGCGTCGGCCACCTGGACGATGCGGACGGTGAGCGGCAGGCGTCTCGCATCGACTCCGTGGGGGTAGCCACCGGCATCGAGTCGTTCGTGATGGTGGAGGACCGCCGCAGCGACATCGTCATCGACGAGGTCGACGACGAGGCGGTGGCCCGCCTC
>DATKBG010000069.1:0-7239 GCA_035514255.1 Acidimicrobiia bacterium | reverse complement strand
GATCTCGCTAACAGCCCCTGTCTTCGGAAACATCGCCGTGACGCTCGCCGCCTGTGGTCTGGTCGTCGCAGGTGGGTCTGCGCGAACGGCGATTCTCGCCCGCCTCGCCGACCGATGGATCCTGTGGGGTCTCGGAGCAATGCTCGTCGTGTTCACCGCGTTGCGGCCCACCCTGCTGCGTGACACGCTGTTCGCCACCGCCAACAACCTCGGTCCGGACGTCACCTTCCGATTCTCCCCGGGAGGCGGCGGACTGTGGGGGGTCACCTGGCTCGTGCTCGTTCCGTTGGTGGCCGCCGCTCTCATCGCCATCCGATTCCCCCGGGACCGCCTGTGGCGGGTGGTCGTCATCGGCTTCGGCTATCTTTACCTCCTGATGCCCTTCTTGCGCGGCTCGCCGTGGAGGATCGGTTATGGCGACTCCGGCAACCGGATAGCGAGCCACATCGTGTTGGTGCTGGTCGCCTATCTGGTGCTCGCCCTGCTCGAGGGACGGACCCACCCCACCAGACGCAACGCCTGAACCTTTCTCCCCCCGGAGGCGGCGACGGGAGCCAGTTCGACTTTCTCCCCCCGAAGGGTGATCTGTCGCGTTTGGGTGGGACAGTTGGTGGTCATGGTTGGATGATCCGTGGTTTGGGTTGGATGATCTGTGCGGGGGTTCGACCTTGGTTCCATTTGCCTCGGTTGCGTCGCCGGTGGTTGTAGTCGTGAACGTAGGCGGCCAGGTCGTGGCGGAGTCCGGTGATCGATGGTTGGACGTAGTCGCCGAGGTTGGGTTGGTAGAACTCGTTGAGCATCACCTGGTGGATCTGTTCGACTTTGCCGTTGGATTGGGGCCGGCCGGCTCGGATGAACCGGTGGTTGACTCCGAGCTCGGCCAGGGTGCCAGTGAATGTGTCGGCTCGGAACTCGTTGCCGTTGTCGGTTGATGCTTGTTTCCATTGCCATCCCCACGAGGTCAGATCGGCTGCGATGTCGTGGGCGAGTTTCGAAGCGACCGCCGGATCAGGGTTGTGAGGCGATGACTCCAACGCCACCCACAGATACGACGAAGCGACATCGACGGCGGTGTATTGCCACACCTGACCTTTGACACGTTTGTTGGCACCGAGACGGGTCTCTTTGAACGATCCCACATAGAAACAGTCGATCTGGACCAGATCACCAGGCTTCTCAGCTCGTAGATACCGCACCGGCCGCGGTGGTCGCGCCATCACGATGGTGGGTTCAGCTACCGGGCGATGCTGCTCCAACACTGCGCGACGCTTCTTGGCGGTGTTGAGCCCGTGGCGTCGAAGAATCCGCCACACCCGAGACGGATGCACCACCAGCCCACCATCACCAAGCCGATCAGACACCTGGTTGGGTCCCAGATGCGCAAACGCCAACGCCTCAGCAATCACTCGCCGCTCGAGCTGCTGATCAACCCACCCCACACGACGCCCCTGCGGACCGCCCCGATCGAAGATCGTCTTCCACCGGTAATACGTCGAACGGTGCACACCCAACGCAGCACACGCCGCCGACTTGTTCTCCGACCTCGATATCACCTCAACGACTCGCTTCATCTGACGAATCGCAGCATCATGAGCGCTCATCAGCGGTGCCCTCCTTGTCTTGGTTGCAACCTCAAGGATGCACCGCTGATGACTACCCGTGTCGCACCTATCGCGCGATAGGACACCCTTCGGGGGGAGGGACCGCAGAAGGGTTTGCGACGCGGTCTCCCTCCCCCGAAGGGGTAGTGGACCCCGAGGGGACCTCTTGCGCGGTCCCCTCCCCTGAAGGGGGAGGTGGCAGCGGCCGGAGGCCGATGACGGAGGGGGAGGGCTGACGCGTCGCGAGGCCCACGTAGCGTTTGCCCTCGTCCCTCGTCCCTCGTCCCTCGTCCCTCGTCCCTCGTCCCTCTACCCTCCCCCCATGCCTCCCCTGCTCGCGGTCGAGGGACTCCGGGTTTCGATCAACCGGGCCGGTGACGAGCGCGTCGTGGTCAACGGGGTGGATCTGAGGGTCGACGAGGGAGAGGCCCTCGTGCTCGTCGGCGAGTCCGCATCCGGTAAGAGCCTCATCGCCTGCGGAGTGGTCGATCTGCTCAGCCCTGGCGCCGAGGTGGTCGGTGGTCGGACCACATTCGAGGGGCACGTGCTTCAGGACCTCGCCGAAGCCGATTGGCGGCGGCTGGTCGGGATGGGGATCGGGGTGATGCTGCAGGACGCCATCGGGTCGCTTTATCCCATGGACCTGATCGGCTGGCAGTCCGGCGAGGTGCTCGGGGCCCACGGCGAGGAGCTCAGCCAGGAGGAGGTCGCCGAGCGGGTTCACGACGCCTTCGGCGAGGTCGCCCTGCCCAAGCGGCGGATGATGGGCGCCTACGCCGACGAGGTGTCCCGGGGCCAGGCACAGCGAGCCATGCTGGCCGCCGCCCTGCTGTCGGCACCCCGGCTCCTCATCGCCGACGAACCGCTCGCCGGACTGGACGTGACCGTGGCCCAGCAGGTCCTGGCCCTCATCGACGACCTGCGGCGTAAGCGGGGCATGGGTCTGCTCCTGGTGACCCACGACATGGCGGTCGCGGCCAGCGCGGCTGACCGGGTCGCCGTGGTGTACGGAGGTGCGATCGTCGAGGAGGGACCGGTCGACGAGATCTTCTTCAGGCCGAAGCATCCGTATACGGCAGGCCTGCTCGGTTCGGTGCCGGGCCTCGGGCTCGGGCGGTTGCGGCCGATTGAAGGGGAGGCTCCTGACCTGTTCGAGTTGCCGCGGGGATGCTCGTTCACCAACCGATGCGAGTACGCCGTCGACCGGTGCCGCGTGGAGACCCCGCACCCGCGTCCGGTCGGATCCGTCAGCGTCGCCTGCCACCGAGCCGAGGAGTTGTCCCTCGTCGGCGTGGGCTGACCTCCGGACTCAATCCACGACCACCACGGGGGCGTCGCCGATCGGGATGGGCGGGGCGGAAACCGGGCTGAATGTGAGCCAGGTGATGTGCACCTCGATCGTGACGACGAGGGGTTCCTCGATCGGCAGCATCTCGCGTGCGAGCAGCACCACCTCTCCTTGTTTAAGCCATGGACCATCGCTGAGGCCGAACCCGAACCCGAAGAATGGTTCCTGTCCGGTCCGGCCTGGCAGGTAGTAGCCCTGGCCGTCAGCCGGATATGCCCAGACCGACAGGGACACCCGGGCCGTTGGGTCACCGGGTCCCGCGATGGACCATCGGAGGTCTCCTCCACTCGGGGAGAGACGCAGGTCCGAAACGGTAAGGGTCGCCCCGCCGGGGGTCCGGTGCTCGAGGGAGTGTTCGAACTCGATGAGCGAGTCTTGAGAAGGAAACGAGTACTCGCCGACATCGAGGCCAATCCCATCTGAGGTCTGAATAGCCAGCGCGGTGTGCTGGATGGATTCGATGTCGTCGGGCTCGTACTCACCGAGATCAAATCGCATTGTCAGGTAGCCCGGTACCAGAGAGTCGCTCACCTGATTCACGGAAGACATCCGGGTGCCGTCCTTGAGTATCAGATCCCAGTTTCCTCCCACGAAGGCGCTCGACTCGCCTTCGATGCTGAACGTGGACACGGTGGAGATGGTGACGTGGACGCCATCCAGGCCGAATAGGACGCGCTCGACCCGGCCACCAAAGCGGCTGTCGAGGGGCACAAACCCCGCAGGTAGCCCGGTGGCTGTGACCGGCTCGGTGGTGGTCGTGGTTGTTTCCTCGTCGGCGACGATGGGAGTCGCGTCCCGGCCGCCGATGAGGTATCCGGCGAAGACGAGGAGACCGCCGACGAGCATGGCACCGACAAACCAGATCCCGCCCGGGATGCCGGCCGTCGTTCCCGACTCCTTCGGCCGTTTTGGGTCATCTATGGGGGAGTCGAGCAGGTGGCGGAGGGAGTCGCCATCGTTCATTCGATGCCTCCGAGGTTGACGCGGATCATGGTTTCCCTGACGTCCCAGCGATATCCGACTACGCGAAGCCGCATCGTCCCGGGCGCTTCGGGTTCCGGCCACGTGAGTTGGTACGCCTGAGAGTACGGGGGGGAGGGGGTGCGTGAGGTCGGATGGAGCCACCGCCCTCCAATCGGTTGAGCTGAGAATTCATGGTGTCCGAAGGCATCGAGGACGCCCGGGAACTCGATGCCGATGCCGATTCCCGTGCTGCTTCGTTGCTCGAGGAGCGCGACCACGCCAACGGCGATGTCGTCGTCCAGTTCTACGCGTGCGCCGACGACCGTCAGGAGTTCCACTTCGAACGCGTACGGCAGTTTCACCCGGTACTGCTCGACCCACAGGCCGAGGATGTCGCGGAGACCGAGCGTGTCCGGCACCTCGAATCGCACCTGCTCCGCATAGTGGCGGTTGCTCGACGCCTCGATCGGCCCAGCCGTCGTCTCCAACACCCAGACCTCGGGGGCGATGTTCGGGTGGTCGTGTTCCTCGAAGTACCGCCCCATCCGGGCCGTGGACAGAGACTCGACTCGATAGTCGACGATCACCTGACCCGAGTCGATGCGGAGATCGTCGATGATGAGGGCACCCGTTCCGATCAGCGTCTCATACGGGTCGTGCCACCACACCGCCGCGGCTGAGGCAGGGGTGGTCGTCGCCGTAACGCCGGAGATCTGCCCTGCGGGTGCCAGGGCAAGGCCGACGGCGGCGAGGGAGCCACCGACGATAAGGCCGACGACAACGCTGATGATGCGCGCACGCATGTCACAAAGCGTAGAAAGGTGCTGAGGATCAAGGAGGAGGAGCGAGAAAAGTCGAGTGACGGTGTCGGGGGACGGGTGACGGGTGACACTCCCTTTACCTCCCTCTTAAACCCCCTCCCCAGAACGATCAGTAGCCTGCACTCCTTCGCACGACGGCGGTCTCGATGCGCATCGTCACTTACATAGGCCTTGTTGCTCGGCGGGTGTGGGCGCGCAAGTTGATGCTCGTCGGTTCCTTCCTGGGTGCCACCCTGGTCACCGCCCTGCTCGTCATCCTTCCGCTCTACGAGGCCTCGGTGCAGGCGATCGACCTGCTGTTCACCTTCCGGCAGGCACCGGCATCATCGGTAGATCTGAGTGCCGTCCACACACAGAACCAGTTCAAGTACGAGGATGCCGTCGAGACCCGGGAACGGCTCGAGGAGACTGCCGCTCCGCTGTCAGCGTGGTACCCGGAGATTCGGGAGCGGATCGTCGCCCAGGAATTCCGGGTCATTCCGAGCGACTTTCCGGATTGGTTCGCCATCGTCGATGAGTGGCGAGCGGCGGTAGCGGCCGGGACGCTCGACGAGTGGTTACAGACACCAAATGGCGAGTACGGGTCACCTCCATACCCCGTCGTCCCTCGCGAGCCGATTGAGACGAGGCTGTTCACCTCTCCTGGGCTCGAGACGCTGCTCCACTTCGTTGCCGGTGAGTTGGTGGACGATCCCGAGCCGCGCAGTGCCCGCGAGCCGATCATGCCGGTCGTCTTCGGTGAGGAACTCGCCCGCCGCTCGGGGGTCGAGGTGGGAGACCGCATCATCATCCGTGGATTCATCTCCTCCCCGGGCGAGTTCGAGGCAGTTCTGGTGACCGGGATCGCACGGCCCGCCGATCCCACCGATGTCATCTGGGACCAGGCGATGGCGGCCACCGGCGGCGCTCACTTTCTTTCGAGCGGCGCCGACAACCTGATTTACCTCACCGAGGCAACCCTCGCTGGGTGGTCGGGAACTCCCGACGACTCTGGTGAGTGGAACGGTGCCTTCAGCGCCTTCGATCCGTCGACCGACCCGTGGGAGCGTCGGGCTCGTGGGCTCCGCGCCAGCTCGAATCAGAACTTCTTCATGCCCCTCGACCGGGAGACGGTCAATCTGGAGAACGTCGAGGCCCTCACCGCGAGCATCCGCGCCTTCTCGTCGAACCTGGCGCGAGACGGCATCAGGTCGCTCAGCGCTCTCCCCGGCATCGTCGAGCAATTCGACGTGCGCGTCGTCGTCTTCGGCGCACCGATCGTGGCGATGCTCGCGCTCGTTGTCGCCGGCGCTCTCTACTTCCTCATCTACATGGCGTCGCTGGCGGTGGAACGAGAGAGCAACGAGCTGGCGTTGCTGCGGATGCGGGGTGCGTCTCCGTGGCAGACGACGGGTCTCCACCTCATTCAGTCGGCGATGATCGCACTGGGGTCGGTGCTGCTCGCCCCGTTCGTGGCGCGGCTCATGGTCGCCTCTACGGGCCTTATCCCACCCATGTCCACGCTCACCGGCGGGGAGGCCCTCGCTGTCGAGCTCAGCCGCTCGATCCTCCCGTTCCTGTTCGTCGGCGGGATGCTCACGTTCGTGTCGATGGGCTTGGCGATCCTTCCCGTTGCCCGTCGCAGCGTGCTCGAGTTGCGAGCGCTGGCGACGCGGCCAGCGCAGAAGTCCGTCTGGCAGCGGTACCACCTCGACCTGTTCCTTGTGGTTCTTTCGGCGCTGCTCCTCTGGCAACTCAGGCAGCGTGGAATCGTCGACACCGGGCAGGAGGAGTTGGGCCTCGATCCCTTCTCTGTGGCGGCCCCGGCGCTGTTCCTTCTTTCCGGGGCGTTGCTCCTGTTGCGGGTGCTCCCCTGGATCTTGCGCGGCATCGGGTGGGTCATGACGCGGGTGCGCGGGATGACCACCGCCCTGCCGGGTTGGCACCTCGGGCGCAACCCGATCCCATACGGACGGTTGGCCCTTCTCGTGTGGTTGACCACCGGATTCGGGGCGTTTGCTCTCACTTACGCGGCCACGCTGGAGAAGTCCTACGACGATCGCGCCACCTATGCCACCGGGTCCGATGTGCGGCTCGTGGGTGAGGGAGTTGCCTTCCTCGAAGCGCCCGAAGGTGCTGTGATCTCGCCCGTTCTACGCACCACGGGTGCTCCGAGGCTCGCCCAACGCGGCTCCGAACTGTTGGCCATCGACCCGGAGTCATTCGCCCAGGTCACGGCCTGGCGTCCCGACTTCGGCGCCCCGACCGCATCACAAGCGATTGGCCCCGAGGTGTTGGGCCCGCCGATCGAATGGGGGATCACCCTGCCTTCAGGGGCCACGCAGCTTCGGGTAGACGGCGTTCTCGTCCCCGAGTCGATGGCCGTCCGCGCCAACCTCGGGCCCAAGGACGGTGTCCGGTTCATGGCCCGCTTGGTGGACGACGCGGGTCAGTACCGCATCCACACTGCCGATGCCGCCTTTGGGGACGGCAGCTGGCGGACGGCGCTCGTCGACCTGTCCGGTGC
>DATKBG010000068.1:0-3667 GCA_035514255.1 Acidimicrobiia bacterium | reverse complement strand
TCCGCCAGGTGCTGAGGAACTTGGTGACCAACGCCTTCCGCCACGGTGGTGCCCCGGTGCAGATCACGGGGCGGGGTGTCGACGGGTGCATCGTCGTCGACGTGATCGACCATGGCGAGGGTGTGCCTGCCGTCCTGGAGGATGCTTTGTTCTCGCCGTACGCCAACGCCCCTCAGGGGGAGGCGGCATCGAGACATTCGATCGGCCTTGGCCTCTACGTATCCCGACAGCTCGCCCGGTTGATGGGCGGGGACGTCACCTACGAGCGGAGAGGCCAGGCGACCGTCTTCAGTCTGACCCTCCCGCTGGCGAACTTGGTCGGAGAACGGACCGATCTGCCGGAGGCGGTCGAGGCGGGCTGACTTCCCGGGCTACCGGTCGAGCCGATGGCGTCGCCTACTCGTACGCGACGAGTTCGTTGGGGAGCAGGGACACCCAGAGCTTGCCCGGAGGAACCGTGGCGGCGTGACCGGACTCGTCGAAGAGCTGGAACGGCTCGCGTTCGTTGGAGCGTTGCCAGGTGCCCTCCCAGGCCCGCCCCCGTGAGAAGACCCACGCCTCGCCCGATCCGACCGTGTCGATCGCCGGTACCGGCGTCCGGGACCCGGAGGCGTCGGTCGGGGCATGAGCGATGTAGAAGCGCCCCGAGATCACGACGAGCACTTCGGCGTCGATTCGGCTCCGCTCGCCCTTCTGGTCCACCCACTCCTGGTAGTCCCCGCGGAACCAGCGTTCATACGCACGGGTGGCCGAGTTGTAGCGCCACTCGACCATATTGAACCCCCGCACCCAGGTCAGGGTGACAGTCATCGCCGGGTCCGGTGGGAGCGGCCATTCGCCGAAGGGAAGCCACGGTGTCGGTGGCTCATCGGGCTGGCCCCGAGCGTCGGCGAAGTTGCGGAAGTCGAGCGTGGAGCCGTACACGTTGTGCGGCAGGTTGCGTTCGGGAATCCGGTACATGATCGAGTCGTGGAATGTCACCCGCGGGACGTTGCGCGCAACGGCCATGCTGGTCACCCATGGTTGGGCGCCGGTATTGACCATGGTGGCGTTGAGGGCGGTCGCGATCTGCAGGTCGGCGGGCCGGAGTGATCGGATGGGACCGATGTACTCGGCATCCGAGTAGTGGAACATGGCGATGAAGCGGGTGGTGCGGTCCTCTACCAGGACCTCGGCCATCGCGTCTGCAAGGTCGATACCCGATTGCGGCTGAGCGGGCCGCGAGTTGTCGATCTTGACCATGAGCACCCGGCGATCGAGCAGTTCCTCGTCGTAGACCGGCAGGCCATTGACGTCGGAGTAACCGACCGGGGGGATCGTCGTGGTGGTTGTGGTGCTTGTGGTGGTCGTGGTGGTCGTCGCCTTGGTGGTGGTCGTGGTGGCGACCGTGGTCGGAGGCGCGGTCGTCGTGGTCGTCTCCGGCGACGAACAGGCGGCGACAAAAAACAGGGCTAAGAGGGCGGGGATTCGGCGAAGCATCGGCGCGGAGCGTAGTGGGGGGTGACTTCTACACGGAGCCGCTCATCGTGAAGCGGGGGACTTTGTGCCCTAGGAGGCGACGCCGACCAAACCTACGGTGCAGGGACCGCACAGATCACAGGAGGCTTGTCGTGTCGAGTGAGTCGACGTCGAAGGACCGCGTCGCGTTTCTGGCCGCCATCGGCTTCATCGCCATCGTCGCGTTGCTGATGGCGATCCTGGCGTTCGGACGCGCCCTGGCGGGAGATGCCTCGGGATCGCCGTCCCCGACGACCGCCGCCGCCCCCTCGGCCCCCGCCGTGGTGACCGTTCACCTCGGCGAGTTCTCGGTGAGCCCCGAAGCGATCACCGTGGGCAGGGATGGGACCCTCTCGGTGATGAACATGGGCTCGATCGAGCACGATGTCGTCGTCGAGGGCACCGACTTCGCCACGCCGCTGATCGCCCCAGGTGGCACGGTCGATCTCGATCTCACCGGACTCGCCCCGGGTACCTACCGGATCCTGTGCACGGTGGCGGGACACGAGGCTGCCGGCATGACGGCGACCCTGATCGTCACCGAGCAACCGGGAGCGGGTGCGGCGGATCCCGGCGAGGGCCACGGCACCATCGATTGGGAGACCATGGCCGCCAACATGAAGGCATCCATCGAAGCCTTCCCGGCGGCCACCGAAGGAACCGGAGGGCTGCTCTTCGAACCGACGATCCTCCCCGACGGGACCAAGGAGTTCGTCTTCGTGGTCGAGGAGATCGACTGGGAGGTCGAGCCCGGCCGCGTGGTGAAGGGAATGGCCTACAACGGGCAGATCCCTGGCCCGACGATCAAGGTTGATGTGGGCGATCGGGTGCGGATCGTCGTCGAGAACCGTCTCGAGGAGATCACCTCGTGGCACCCGCACGGCGTGCGGCGTCACTCGTTCGAGGCGGACGGCGTCGGCTACATCTCGCAGCCACCGATCGCCCCCGGGGAGACCTGGAGCGTCGAGTTCGTCGCCGAAGAGCAGTCGGTGGGCATGTATCACGGGCACGACATGGGCATCCACCAGGTGCCCAACGGCCTCGCCGGTGCGTTCATCGTGGGCGACCTGCCCATCCCCGAAGGCTGGAACGTGGTGGGGGAGGAGGTCATGTTCCTCAACGACGCCGGCAACATCGGCTTCAGCCTCAACGGCAAGTCGTTCCCTGCCACCACCCCCTACTCACTCCAGGTCGGCGAGTCGCTGCTGGTGCACTACATGAACGAAGGTCTCATGGCGCATCCGATGCACCTACACAACAACCGCCAGCTGGTGATCGCCAAGGACGGGTTCCCCCTCGAGTCGCCGTACTTCGCCGACGTGATCAACGTGGCCCCCGGGGAGCGCTACTCGGTGCTGGTGCTGGCAGAGATGCCGGGCGTGTGGGTGTGGCACTGCCACATCTTCACCCACGTCGAGCGCTCGGACGGGACGATGTTCGGCATGCTCACCGCGCTGATCGTGGAGGAGTGAGCGGGGACCGCTCGAAGGCTGGCGGCTTGCCAAAGCGCGCTGCGATGACTTCACTCAGAGAGACGCCAGACTCCAGGAGCGACCGTGAGCGACACCGTGTACGCCCTTCCCGACCTCGACTACGACTACGGAGCCCTCGAGCCCCACATTTCGGGCACGATCATGCAGCTCCATCATGGGACCCACCACAAGGCATACGTGGGTGGGGCGAATACGGCTCTGGAGCAGCTCGCCGAGTCGCGTGACAAGGCGGTCTACACGACGCTGCGGATGCTCGAGAAAGACCTGGCCTTTCATCTGGGTGGTCACGTCAACCACACGCTCTTCTGGAAGAACCTCAGCCCCGACGGCGGCGATCGCCCCGATGGAGAGCTGGCCGCCCACATCGACGAGCAGTTCGGTTCGTTCGAGGCGTTCCAGGCGCAGTTCGAGGCGGCATCCATACAGGTGCAGGGCTCGGGCTGGGGGGTGCTCGGCTACCACCCGTTCGGCAAGCGCCTGCTGATCATCCAGTTCTACGACCACCAGGTGAACCTGCCGCCGGGGGTCGTCCCACTGCTGCTGTGCGACGTGTGGGAGCACGCCTACTACCTGGACTACCGGGCAGCCCGCGCCGACTACGTGAAGGCGTTCTGGAACATCGTCGATTGGAACGACGTAGCCACCCGATACTCGGCAGCACTCAATGGGCTGACGCT
>DATKBG010000067.1:0-5362 GCA_035514255.1 Acidimicrobiia bacterium | reverse complement strand
CATCGCGCTCGACTGTCCGGCGGGCAGCCCCGAGCCGACGGTCGACGTGATCAACGTCCCCGCCGGGACCTACACCCTCAGCCTGGGGGGGTTCGGTGATGACGCCGGGGGGGCCGGCGATCTCGACATCATCGGTTCACTCGACATAGTCGGTGCCGGAGCCGGAACGACAATCATCGACGGGAACGGCATCGATCGGGTGTTCCACATCATGGTGAATGGTCCCGTGTCGATGAGCGGACTGACGATCACCGGCGGGGGGCATGCAGTAGGAAACCCGGGAGCAGGAATCTATGTGGAGTTCGGCCAGCTGACCGGAACCTCGATCGTGGTTACCGAAAATGACGCCGGCTCTTCCATACTTACCTCGGGCGGCGGCGGCGTCTTGGTCGGTCCGACCGCGGCGCTGACTCTGATGTCGAGCGTGGTGAGCAACAACTCGGCCGGGCGCGGCGCCGGAGTCTTCGCGGACGGAAACTCCGTATCTAGCCCGGATGTTGAGCTGATCACGACCACGCTGAGCGGCAACACCGCCGTCTCCGAGAGCGGCTCAACCACTGGCGGTGGAATATGGATGCAGCTCGCAGACGTCACGCTCGATCGGTCGACAGTCACGGGGAATACCGCAACCAATGGCGGTGGGATCTTCAACCAACCACTGGCGACTGGCGAGCTCACGGTCCTGAACAGCACGATCAGCGGCAACACCGCGACCGGAGGTGGCGGTGGGATCGAGATGGCAGGGACCGAGACGTTTGGCGGTGGCAATGCGGTCGTGCGTTTCTCGACGATCACCGACAACACCGCACCCGAGGGGAGGGGAGCCGGCATTGATGCCGCCTTCGCGACGGTTGAGCTCTTCGCGTCGATCGTGGCGAATAACACCGGGGTCGAGTGCATGGTGTTTGCTGGGGGGACGTTCGACTCGTTGGGCAGCAACATCGACTCGGACAGCACCTGCGGGCTAGATCAGACCACTGATCAGCCGAATACCGACCCGATGCTGGCTGCGTTGGCCAGCAATGGAGGTCCAACCCTGACCCACGCCCTCATGGAAGGAAGCCCGGCGATCGACGCCGTCGTCGAGGCGACGCCCGCCTGTCCGGCAACCGATCAGCGCGCGGTCGCGCGACCCCAGGATGGAGATGGCGACGGCACCAGCGCATGCGACACCGGTGCGTTCGAGGCCGCCGCCGCAGTGGCGGAGCCGACAGAGGAGCCCACCGCCGCCCCGACTGCGACGCCCACCGCCGCCCCGACTGCGACGCCCACCGCCGCGCCGACTGCGACGCCCACCGCCGCGCCGAGCCCGACCTCCACGCCGACGCCGAGCCCAACGCCGACGCCGACGCCCACGAGCCCATCCCCCTCTGGCGTGCTGAGTGGCGGCTCGTCACCGGTGAGCGATGAGCTACCCGATACGGCCGCACCAACAGTCGGAGGCCTCCTGTCGTGGCTGTCGATTGCATTGATCGCTGCCGCCGCCGGCGTTCAGCGCATGGTGGCCCGGAGCCGAGTCGCACGACGATGACGGTGCGAGGGCGGTTGAGCTGGACGCGCTTCTGTCGGTCGCCCTCCTCCTCCTGGTCGGCCAGCGCGGTGCTTGTCTGGCGGCTGAACGAACGTTTCGGGCTGCCCATCGAGCGGCGCCGATGAACCCAGCTCCCTCGTTCATGGGCCTCGCGATACGCAGCTTCTGGCTGCTGTTCGGTGGCGTGTTCCTGGCCGTCGGCCTGGTGTTCCTGCTCGTCGGCGTGCCGCTGATGCTCGGTGAGCAGCGCTTCGATGCGGAGGCGCAGGCAGCCGACGGCACGGTGCTGACCAAGACCATCCGTCGTGCCAATACCGATGACGGCGAGAGCACCGAGTACCGCGTCACCTACCGCTTCACCACGACCGATGGGCGCACGATCCAGGACAGCGACGGGATCGGCGTCGAGGCATGGGAAACGCTGACTGAACAGGGACCGATCGCGATCGAGTACCTCGCCAGCGATCCCGAGACGAACCGCGTGGCCGGCGCCGACGGCTGGCTGCTGGTCGGGAGTTTCCTGGGGTTGGGCGGGCTGCTGGCCGCGCTCGGCGGCGCCGTCTCCCTCGTCGCGCTGCGACGGCTCGTGGCGCAGCGCCGGCTCTGGCGCTCGGGCCTTCGCACTCAGGGCCAGGTCATCGGCATCGAGGAGACGAACGTGCGCTTCAACGGCCGCCAGATGTGGCGCTTCCGCTACCGGTACGTCGATCAGCGAGGCCAGACCCAGACCGGACGGAGCGGCCTCCTGTCGTTCACCGGAGCCACCGCTTGGCAGCCTGGCGACACCGGTGAGGTGCGCTACGACCCCGAGCATCCGGAGCGGAGCCTGTGGGCAACCGGCCTCAAGCGGCGGACGTCGGCCGAGCCCGAGCCGGCGGGGTCGCGGTCGTGACCCTCGCCTACGAGCGCGCCACCGGACCCGGCTGGGGCACGCTGGTCGTGGGGGAGCGGCGCCTGCCGTTCCGGTTGGTGGCCATCGTGCTCGGCACGGCCATCTGGCTGGGCGCCATGCTGCTCAAGACCGGCGGCCACGGCGTCGACGCGCTGTGGACCAATCTCGTGTTCCTGGCCGGCCTGCTGCTGCTCGCCAGCCTGACCCAGAGCCTGACACTGCGTCGGGTGAGCACCATGTTCTTCGCCGGCGGGCTGATGATGGGCCTCATGCTCGTCGTATCGGCCGCCTTCGGCTGGGTCGAGCCCGATCCCAACGCCGTCAGCCGGGCGCTGGTCCTCCCGCCGCTGGAGGAGGTGCTGAAGCTGGCGCCGGTGCTGTTCTTCGTGTGGCGCCGGCGTCACGGACGCCTCTGGGCGCTTGGCGCCACCGACCTGCTGCTCCTGGCGGCCGCCAGCGGGGCCGGCTTCGCCCTGGTCGAGGATGCCTACATCCGCGCCCGCTTCGGCTGGCCCGACCAGCTCGCCTGGCTGCCGGTGACCGAGATTCTCCGCGATCGGCTCATCGCCGGGCACGCGGTGTGGACCGCGCTGGCCGGCGCCACCCTGGGACTCGGCCTGCTGCTCCGCAGTCGTGGTCGGTGGGCGCTGGCTGTCGCGGTCTCGGGGTTCGCGCTGGCCACCCTCGACCACGTCGCCAACAATCTCGACGCCAACACCAGCGGCTTCGTCGTGGGTGCTCTCAACCTGCTCCTGGCCAACGGCTTCCTGGTCGCCTATCTCTTCGTGGTCGCGGTGGCGGCGGTCGTAGCCGCGGACCTGTACGTGCTGCGTCGCACCCCGCCGCGTTTCCCGAGCTGTCCACCGCCGCCGCGCGCCCCGGGCCTGAGCGGGATGCTGAAGGCGTGGGAATTCCGGCTCAACAAACGAGCCCTCACCTACGCCACGTTCCAGTACCGACGGGCCACGGGTCGCGGACGCGGACAGGCAGGCCGCACCGCTGCCCTGCTGGCGCGCTCGCTCCAAAAGCGTCACGTCATCGGGCCGCAGGCGCCAGATGCCGACCACCCCGCAGCGGGGGGCGCAGGCGCATCATCGCCGCCCCGCGCCGAGCCGCTCCGGGGCGCGCCGGCCCCCGACTCACCCGCCGTGGCAGAGATGGCGCTCGAGCCGACGGCGCCGCTCCTGAGCCGGCTCACCGCCAATGGACCACTGTTGTGGCTGACGCTCCTCGCAGTGAGCGGCGTCCTGGCCGTTCTTCAGGTCGTCGACGTGCTGGGAGGGCTATTCGGCGGTGGCGGGCTTCACGACGTTGGCCGAAACGTGGATCCAACGGGCGGACCGGCATCGACCGGGTCGGCGCCGGGAGCCGCTAATGGTGACGACGAAGAGGAGGAAGACGACGACTGCGCCACCCAGGAGCGGTGGCTCCTCGAGTGCCAGTCACGGGTCGACACGTATCAGCAGCAACTGGACAACCACGTCAAGCAGCTCGAGGCGATGCAGCAGAAGGCGGATGCGCTGGTCGCTGAGCTCACCGCCATGGCGGATGGAGCGCAGAGCGAGGTGGCCTGGCACCTCATCCAGTCCCTTATCTCAAAGCTGCTTGCACTCGTCACGTCGAAGTACGGCGGGCCGCTGGGGAAGGCGTACGGCACCACGACCGACCCGCTCGGTGCGCTCCCCGGTGTGGGCGACGCTAAAGCCGCGATCGAGTTCTTCACCGAGATGCAGGGCTACTTCGACCTCATGCAGGGCGACATAGAGGCAGTGGCCGAGCTCGCTGAGGAGCACGGGCTGGCCGAGACGAAACGCTTCGTCGAGAAGATGCGAGAGCTCCAGGACATCGGGTCGAAGGGGCGCCAAATCGGCTATCAGATCGACGAGATCAACGTCCAGAAGGATCAGTGGCAGGAGAAGCTCGACAAGGCCCGCGAAGAGCTCGACAAGTGCCGGTCGAGCAAGGCTGCGTAGGCAACGTCGTTGATTTCAGTGACTTGGCGAAAACCGAATCCGGATGAGGACCGAACAGTGCGCATGCCAGCGACGACAACCGCGGTGACTCTAGCCCTTCTGCTTCTCTTGGCGGCATGCGGGGGTGCCGCTGAGCCGGCCTCCGAGCCCACATCTGCCCCCGCAGAGGCGACAGCAACGGATGCGGTCGCTGCGGAGCCGAGCGAGCCGGAGACGGCCACCTGCGACGATGGGCCCACCGGCACGTATCGCGATACGACCTGGACCGACAACGTCAGTGACCATGTCGGCTTCCTGTACCTCAAGGACTGGGAGGACCTCAGCGGGCTCGTCAACTTCGAGGCGGGCACGCTGCTGGCCGAAGACACCCTCGCCGATCTGGGGCTGGAATCTGACGACACGGTCAAGGCGTTGGGCGCCGTCCGGCACCCCAGCGGGTTTCCGAACTTCAGCGTTTTCCGCCTGGAAGGGGCCGATGCGAGCCGTCTCGACATCGCGGAGATCTACGCGCGGGAAGAGGCGAGCATCGCCGCACTGCCCGGCGTCACCGAGATGATGGCGACCGAGATCGAGGAGTGCCTCGACTCGGAGCCGGCGCTCGGCCTGGAGTTCACCTTCACGCGGGACGGCGACGACTACTACCAGGTCAGCTTCTTCACCCAGCACGAGGGCGCCATCTATCACCTCCAGTGGCTCGACGAGCGCAAGGGCATCGTCGAGCTGCTCGATGAGATGCTCGGCTCCTGGCATTGGGCGTCAGGCGGAGGCGGCTTCGGGACCGGTTCGGACGATGCCGCTGACACGGGTGCGGAGATCCTCCAGGCTCATGTCGGCTCGGTCATTCCCGAGGGCGACGCGGATCCGGACCCCGCCGCGGCCACCACCGAATTCGCCGCGGACGTGCCTCGGATCTGTGTGTTCTCCCACGTGAAGGTCGACGCGGCGGACACGGTGCTGATCACCTGG
>DATKBG010000066.1:0-4747 GCA_035514255.1 Acidimicrobiia bacterium | reverse complement strand
GACGGCCCCACCCCGCCGCGCCATCCGGTCGATGGCGTCGGTGAGTTGGATCTCGTCGCCATACCCGGCGGGCAAGGATCCGAGCTCATCGAAGATCTCGGGGCCGAAGACGTAGCGTCCCAGCAGGGCGAACTCGGAGGGTGCCTTCCCGATGCCCGGCTTCTCCACGGCCCCGGTGACCTCCACCACGCCGTCGCTCGCGGGTCCCCCGATCGACACGAACCCGTACCGGTCGGCGGCGTCCTGCCCGACCCGTTCGACGGCCACCACGGACCGGCCGTCGTAGGCGGCCACCATCCGGTCGGCAAACGAGCGACCGGGAACCGGGAACCGGTCGGACACCATGCAGAGAAACGCCTCGTCACCGACAGCGCTCCGTGCCTGGAGCACCGCATCCCCGAGGCCCGCCGGCTTGGGCTGCTCGACCGCCACGAATTCGACGTGCTCCATGCCCTCGAGGGCGGGCGGCGAGGCGAAGTGAGCGATGACCGGGTCACCCGGTCGCTCATCGACCACCAGCACAACCCGGTCGATCCCGACGGCGACTGCCTCCTCCACGACGTACTGGATGACCGGCTTGTCGATCACCGGGAGGAGCGGCTTGGGAACCGCTCGGGTCGCAGGGCGCATGCGGGTACCCGCACCGGCGCAGGGGATCACGGCAGTACGGATGGGTGGTGCGGGCACGGGCTGCATCCTCCCACATCCGGCAGCGACTATTATGGGGGCGACGGGTCGAAGTCCAGCCGTACGAGGTCACCATGAGCATCGACGAACAGCTTGAGCTGGTCGCCGCCGTCGATGACGAGGTGGAGCGACTCACCGCCGAACACCGTTCCCGCCGCGAACACTGGTACGCCCACGATTTCGTCCCGTGGGAGCAGGGCCGCAACTTCCGCGACGAGCCCTGGGAAGAGTCCCACGCCAGCCTGTCGCCCGAGGTGCGCACCGCCCTGGTCCTCAACCTGCTCACCGAGGACAACCTCCCCTACTACCACGAGCTCATCGCCTCGCGGGTACCGAAGGACTCGGCACTGTCACGCTGGAACCACCTGTGGACGGCTGAGGAGGGTCAGCACGCCATCGCCCTGCGTTCCTATCTGCTCACCTCGCGCAACTGTGATCCGCGGGCGCTCGAGGACGACCGGCTGTCCACCATGGAGACCGGCTACGACCTTCCGTACCAGGACCCGGCGGCGCTGATGGCCTACACGTCGGCGCAAGAGCTGGCCACGCGGGTCAGCCATCGCAATGCCGGCAAGCTCGCCGACGACCAGACGGCGTACGAGATCATGGCGCGCATCGCCACCGACGAGAACCATCACTTCATGTTCTACCGCGGGGTCACCCAGGCGATGCTCGACGCGAGCCCGTCGACGATGCTGGAGCCGATATACCGCGTCTTCTCGACCTTCACCATGCCGGGGATCGGCATCCCCGGGTACTTGCGACGGGCTGTCGACATGGCCAAGGCCGGGGTCTACAACCTGCGCATCCACCACGACCGGGTGATCATGCCGCTGGTGCGGGACTGGAAGATCGACCAGCTCACCGGACTCACCTCCAAGGCGAGGGAGTTCCAGGACAAGATCATGGCGTTCCCGGACCGCATCATGCGCGGTGCCGAGGCGTTCGAGAAGCGGGCGGCCCGCGCCACCTGATCCGGACGCGATGGTGGGGAGGACGATCCGCCCTCCCCACCACCTACGGCTGGAACCGCTCAGCGCTTCTTGGTGCCGCTCTTCTTGGGGGCAGCCTTCTTCGGGGCAGCCGACTTCTTCGCTGCGGGCTTCTTGGCAGTCGCCATTCGTCTTCCTCTCTCGGTCGCCCACCTGACGGGGACGACGGTGGCTGGGGACGCGGTCCCCATTTCCCGCTAGGTGTACTCCACAACGGCCATGCCTGTCTCGGCCATGCGCTGGCGCAGGTGTGCCACCCTGTCGCCCCACTTCGGCGGGGTCCAACTTCCCGATCGGGCCCCGATCGAGACCTGGACCACCGCTGCCTGTCATCCGAGATCCTGGCCGAACCATGCCACCCGGGTGTCAGGAGCATGCCGTCTCGACGAGCGGTACGCTGACGCGCCCGATGACCTCGAGCGTCGTCATACTCGAACCGGCACGAGCGTTTCGACGCGGCCTCACGGGTGCTCTCACCGAGGCGGGATACACCGTCACCGATGACCCGGCCGATGCCCGGGTGGCGGTGGTCACCATGCGGGGTCCCGAGGACTGCGGCCTGATCGACGACCTGACGGCGTCACATGCCGTCCTGGCCCTGCTTCCCGACCCGAGTCCGGCCAGCGTTGCTCATGCCCTTGCCCACGGTGTCGCCGGTGTCATCGATTGGGCTGCCGAGCCCCTCGACATCGCCGCAGCCATCACCGGTGCCCTCGCTGGCGAGTTGCGGCTTCCGACCGCGACGGTCTCGGAGCTCGCCGCGGAGTGGCCCGATGCGCACGCCCCCCGGCCCGAGATCGATGCCGAGGAGATCGACTGGCTGACCGCCCTCGCCGCTGGCACCACGGTCACCCGCCTCGCCGATGACGCCGGGTACTCCGAACGCGCGATGTTCCGCCGCCTCCACGACCTCTACACGCGTCTGGGGGTGTCGAGCCGTGCCGAGGCGATCGTCACCGCCGAGCGCCTCGGTCTCCTGGAACACGAGCATCCATGACCCGCCTGACCACGAGGGAAATCCGATGGTGGGCGCTGAGGGACTCGAACCCCCGACTTCTTCCTTGTAAGGGAAGCGCTCTTGCCAACTGAGCTAAGCGCCCGGAGGGATGAGGTTATACCGACGCCGACTACTCGCCGATGTCCTCATCCCACAGACCGGGTTCCTCGGCGATGAACGCCTCCATCAGGGCTACGCACTCCTGGTCGTCGACCACGAGGACCTCGACGCCGCGAGACCGCAGATGGTCTTCAGCGCCCAGGAAGGTGCGGTTCTCCCCCACGATCACCTTCGGGATGCCGTAGAGGAGGATCGCTCCGGAGCACATGTCACACGGCGACAGCGTGGTGTACATGGTGGCTCTGTGGTACGCGCCGGCCGGTAGGCGACCCGCACCCTCCAGCGCATCCATCTCGCCGTGGAGGATGGCCGAACCCTGCTGCACCCTCCGGTTGTGGCCGCGACCGACGATCTCACCGTCGATCACCAGCACCGAACCGATCGGGATGCCGCCCTCGGAACGACCCTGGCGGGCCTCCTCGATCGCCGCCGCCATGAACTCGTCCTGAGCCACTGCCGCACCTCCCCGGCGACGATACTGCTGGTCACCGGGGTCCGCTTTCTCGGCGGTAGGCTCGGGGGGCCTGAACGAGGAGGACGACGGCGATGGATTACCAGTCCGGTTTCGGCAACGAGCACGCGTCGGAAGCGGTGGAGGGTGCCCTTCCCATCGGTCAGAACTCGCCGCAGAAGGTGGCACACGGCCTGTACGCCGAACAGCTGAGCGGCACTGCCTTTACCGCACCGAAAGCCGAGAATCGCCGCACCTGGATGTACCGGATCCGGCCATCGGTGCT
This sequence comes from Acidimicrobiia bacterium, assembly GCA_035514255.1. Lineage (GTDB taxonomy): Bacteria > Actinomycetota > Acidimicrobiia > Spongiisociales > UBA11373 > DATKBG01. The sequence goes on along the minus strand of DATKBG010000066.1, from coordinate 1,214 downwards.
CCATGTCCACGACCTGCGCCCGGTCGACCACCCGTTCCTGCGTACCGCCCCCACCCGCGAGGCCGAGCCGCCGATCGGCCAGCTGCGCTGGGATCCGATCCCGATGCCCGACGAGGACCTCACCTTCCTCACCGGCCTGCGCACCATCGCCACCAACGGCGACGTCCACACCCAGACCGGCATGGCCGCACACGTCTACCTGGCGACGAAGTCCATGGACGACACCTACCTGTACAACGCCGACGCCGAGTTCCTCATCGTCCCCCAGGAGGGGCGTCTGCGGGTGGCCACCGAGTGTGGCGTCCTCGAAGTGGCCCCCCGCGAGATCTGCCTGATTCCCCGCGGCATGAAGTTCAAGGTCGACCTGATGGACGGCTCGGCCCGCGGCTACGTCTGCGAGAACTACGGCGCCTACCTCGACCTCCCCGAACGCGGGCCCATCGGCGCCAATGGCATGGCCAACCCGCGCGACTTCCTCGCCCCGACGGCGGCGTTCGAGGACCTGGACCGACCGTCCACCGTCTTCGTCAAGTTCGACGGGAAGCTGTTCGCCAGCGACACCGAGTATTCACCGCTCGACGTGGTCGCCTGGCACGGCAACCACGTCCCCTACAAGTACGACCTGGCGCACTACAACGTGATCGGGTCGATCTCGTTCGACCATCCGGACCCGTCGATATTCACGGTGCTGACGGCACCGTCCGACCGGCCGGGAACCGCCAACGTCGACTTCGTCATCTTCCCGGATCGCTGGCTGGTCGCAGAGCACACCTTCCGCCCGCCCTACTACCACATGAACATCATGAGCGAGTTCATGGGCCTCATCTATGGCATCTACGACGCCAAGTTGGAGGGGTTCGGCGCCGGTGGCTTCAGCCTCCACAACCAGTACTGGCCGCACGGGCCCGACAACGAAGCCTGGGAGGGCGCCAGCAACGCCGACCTGAAGCCGCAAAAACTCGAAGGCACGCTCGCCTTCATGTTCGAAACCCGCTACCCGCTCATCCCGACGGCGTACGCGTCAACCCTGCCCGCACTCCAGGAGGATTACCAGGAAGTCTGGTCGTCGCTGCGGCGCCGCTTCAAGGGCGCGTAACCAACGGTCGAGGGTCCGACACTCAGGGGCTGACGGCGGCCCCGGCACCCTCCAGCCGGTAACGGTCGACGAGAAAATCGACCAGGTCGACGAACGGGTCGAAGCCGATCACAGTGGG
>DATKBG010000065.1:0-5492 GCA_035514255.1 Acidimicrobiia bacterium | reverse complement strand
GCTCGTCGGCGGCAGCCCTCTCGAGCGACTCCGAGTGGCCACACCGTGGGTGCTGCGCACCTACGACCCGCCCCCGGAGGAGTTGGAGGGCCGCACGCTCGCTGGCGTGACGCGTCTGGGTAAGCGGATCGTCCTCGAGTTCGACGGCGACCGGTACGCGGTCATCCACCTGATGGTGGCCGGGCGACTCCGGTGGCGGGCACCCGGCTACGCCATCCCAAAGACCCGCGGCCTCGCCGCCTTCGACTTCCCGGCGGGCACGGTCCTGTTCACCGAAGAGGGGAAGACCAAGCGAGCCAGCCTCCACCTGCTGCGGGGCCGTGACGGGTTGGCCGAGCACGACCGGGGTGGCCTGGAGCCGATCGACAGCGACCCCGACTCGTTCGCCGAAGCCCTCCGACGCGAACGCCACACCCTCAAGCGCTCGCTCACCGACCCTCGGTTGTTCTCCGGCATCGGCGGCGCCTACGCCGACGAGATCATGCATCGGGCCAGAGTGTCCCCCATCGCCATGACCGACCGCCTTACCGACGAGCAGATCACGGCACTGTACGAGGCCACCACCACGGTGCTCACCGAGTGGGTGGAACGACTGCGGGAGGAGGCAGGCGACGGGTTCCCGGAAAAGGTCACCGCCTTTCATCCGGAGATGGCGGTACACGGGAAGTACGGCAAGCCCTGCCCGGTCTGCGCGGCGCCGGTTCAGCGCATCGTCTACGCCACCAACGAGACCAACTACTGCGCCCGCTGCCAGACCGGCGGCCGAATCCTCGCCGACCGAGCCCTCAGCCGACTCCTGAGGGACCAATTCCCCCGCGAGTTGGAGGATTGAGTCCGACGGGCGACGGGCGACGGGCGACGGGCGACGGGCGACGGGCGACGGGCGACGGGCTGAGCCGAAGGCTCAGCCCTTGTACCACTCCACGGTCTTTCGCAGACCCGCCTCCAGCGACGTCCACGCCTCCCAACCGAGAGCCTTCTTCGCCTTCGACGAGTCGATCACGTTGCGACGGACGTCCCCGGCACGCGGGGGGCCGAACACCGGAGCCTTGCTGTACCCGGTGATGGCAGCCAACTGATCGAACAGTTTGATCACAGACGTCTCGACACCGCTCCCGACATTGAGCAGCAGACCACCCCCGGCATCGGCCGCCCGCAGGAACGCATCACACACGTCGCCGACGTACACGTAGTCCCGGGTGTGGCCACCGTCGCCGTTGATGGTGATCTTGCCGTTCTCCAGCATGGCGCGGGCAAAGATCGCCACGACGCCGCCCTCCAGACCCGGGTCCTGGCGGGGGCCGTACACGTTGGCCAGCCCGAGCAGCGTGTAGTCGAGCCCATGGGTCGCCGAGTACCAGGCGAAGTAGTCCTCGACCAGCTTCTTCGAGATGCCGTAGGGGGACTCCGGTTGCTTGGCCGCCGTCTCCTTCGCCGGGAGCTTCACACCACTGCCGTAAATCGCACCCCCGGACGAGGCGAAGACGATCTTGCGCGCCCCCGACCGCCGGGTCGCCTCCAGCACGTTGAGCGTTCCGATCACGTTGACCATGGCATCGTGGATGGGATCGGTCACGGACGGCGCCACCTTGCTCTGGGCGGCCAGGTGAAACACGACCTCAGGACGAAAGTGCTGCACGACGTCAGCGAGGTCCTCGGACTGGATGTCGGTGACGTGGACCGACACGTTGCCCCGGCGACGCGCCCCCGCCAGCCGGTCCATCTCACCGAAACTGAGGTCGTCGACCACCTGGATATCCCATCCGTTGTCGACGAGGACGTCGACGAGGTGACTGCCGATGAACCCGGCCCCACCGGTCACGATCCCGCGCACGTCACACCTCCGACCGTCATTCTGGTGGCTGGAACCTGATCGCGGCTTCACCGAGCACCGCATCCGGGGCGAGCCGCGCACCGCCGGTGAGTTCGCAACGAGCGCCGACCACGGCCCGCGGCCCGATCATCGAGTCGCCGGTGACGGTCGCTCCTTCGCCTACGACGGCGTCCCACCCGATGACGCCGCGGCGGACCACGGCACCGGGCCCGACTCGGGCACCGCCGAGCACCACCGCATCCTCGACCACGGCCTCCGGAGAGACCGTCGCCGACGGATCGATCCACGACCACGCTCCCGCGCCGCCCAGCGTCTCTCCGTGGGCGTCGAGGTACAGCGTGGGCGTGCCGATGTCGAGCCATCGGGCGTCGAGGGTCACCGCAGCGAGCGCACCGCGTTCGGCGAGGTCGGGGAACACGGTTCGCTCGAACGAGAGTGGTCCCAGCGGGTAGGCCTCCAGTGCTGCCCGGGACATGACGTACACGCCCGCGTTCACGGTCCTGGCCGGCGCATCGGCCGTGGGCATCTTCTCGAGGAACCGCTCGACGCGGCCGTCCTCGCCGACGACCACCACGCCGTAAGGACTCGTGTCGTCGACCTCGACGAGGGCGAGCGTCGCCTCGGTGCCGGTGTCGGCCAGCAACGGACGCAGATCGGCATCGAGAATCACATCGCCATTGAGGACGAAGAACCGTTCGTCGAGCCCATCGAGTGCCGACCGGACCCCACCGGCCGTGTCCAGTGGTTGATCCTCCACGATGAGACGCAACACCACCCCGCTGACCGGCTGGGAAACGAATGCCTCCCACTCATCCAACAGGTGCGTCCCGACGGTGAGGAACACCTCGTCGACGCCGATCTCAGCGAGACGATCGATCTGATACTCGATGAACGGCAGGCCGACGAGCGGGAGCAAGCCCTTCGGGATCTCGGCCGTGATCGGCCACATCCGCGTGGCGCGCCCGCCCACGAGCAGCACGGCCTGGCGGACGGTCACGGGGTCTCAGCCGGTGGGTGCATCCAGGCCGACGATAACCAGCAGGTCGACGCCATAGGGGGTCCTCCCGACGACCGCCCGGCCGTACCCGAGTTCGGCCACCACCGCCTCGGCGGCCCCGAGGTCCTTGGCCCGCGCCACCACCAGGGTGGTGGCGTAGTCGGTGCGGGTCGAGTTCGTGGTGGCGACCACGTCGAAACCGGCAGCCGTCAACACGTCGCCGACCTGCAGGGCCGACCCGCTGCGGCCGTTGCCGTTCTGGACTTCGATGGCGGCGTCGCGGCCCACTTCGCTCCCTATGGGCCGCCCGGCGACAAAAGCGGCGATCATCTCGGAAGCCAGCGGCTCGTCGGCCACCACGTACGACACGCCGCCCTCATTACTGATGCGGCCCGGGAGGGTCCCGGTATCCATGTCCTCGGGCTCGATGTTGCGCATCGACCAGGCGAGGTTGATGATCTCGTCCTCGCGGAAGTTGCTGTCGGTGGTGACGAAGCCGCCGAGGGCGTTGAGCAGCGAGTTGAAGCCCGCTGGCGACGACGGGGGCTCGATCTGCGTGATGATCGCCATGAGGATGTCCTGCTGACGCCGCGTCCGACCGAAGTCATTGCCGTCGACACTCACCCAGCCGCCCTCCCGCTGCTCCTGGTAAGAACGGCTCCGGGCGAGGGCAAGCGCCTGCTGGCCGTCGAGCGTCTGGATACCTGCGCCGATCGATAGGTTCGCCTTGAGGTCGCGCGCCGGATACGGAAACGTCATGTTCACGCCGCCGATGGCGTCGACGATTCCGGCGAACCCGCCGAAGTCGACCTCCAGATAGTGATGGATCGGGGCGCCGGTCAGCTCCTTCACCGCGGCGACCAAGTCGCCGGCGCTGTTGGAGAAGGTGCCGTTGATCTTCTGGGTGACGCCTCCGTAGACGACCTTGAAGTCACGGGGAATCGACAGCATCTGGACTGACCCCTCCCGTGGGCGGACCGTGACCAGCATGATCACGTCGGCGCGCTCGCCGCCGAAGGAGCCGGTGTGGGCGAACTCGCTGCCCAGCCCCTCCCGCCGATCGCTCCCGACGAGGAGGAAGGTCCTCGGATCCAACGGTTTCGATGATGGAGCGGTGAGCTGCAGTTGCTCGGCCGGAATGGTGGGGATGGCGCCGCTCACCTTGTTGGCCGCCCACCAGATCGCTCCGAGGGTCCCAAAGACGACGACGTTGGCGACGATGAGGATGCCGATGATGGCGCGCCGTGCTCCGCTCTTGCGGGGACGGCGGCGCGGCGCGGGAGGCGTGAGAGGTGATGGCATCAGCGGGAGGTCCTTTGTAGCAGTCGGTCGGCGCTAATCGGTGGCAGTGGAGGCTGAGGGGGTGAGCGAACTCGCCCCCTCAGACGCTACGAAGGCCGCCACGGTTCCCCGGCCCGACACTGCCGGGGGGCGGAGGCGGTCGACGATGGGCGTCGGCGCGAGCGGCGACCCGGTCACGCCGGAGCGAGCACCGAGTACCGGTCGAGGAATGCGACCAGGCGATCCGCCATGTCCTCGAAGGCGGCGTAGTCGAAGTCGTCTGCGTCCTCGTCGAGCAGCGAGGACGCCGTCGTGGGAAAGACCGCCCACTCGCCGCGACCCACCGACCCATGGAGGGCTCGAACCGCCTCGCCCTCGTCCTCGGGCTTGTCGGCGATGATCCCCAGGATCGGTCCACGGACGGAACCCAACACCGTCTCCAGATCGGTGACGGGGCCGCCGAGGATCACCAGAGGGCCACCGATGTCGCCAGCGGCTCCCGCACCGGCCACGGCCGATCCCCCGACGGCGACCACGGCCGGGGGTTCGGGTCGACAGAACGCCGCCCACCCGTGCTGCATCGTCTCGGCAATCCGCACGGCGTCGTCGGCCACCCGGTCGGGCGGCAGCTCTACATCACCGCCGCGGGAGAGATCGGGGGCGGCGGCCACATAGCCGTACCGGGCGAGGCGTCGACACAGCGCCCGGATACTCGGGGTCTGGCCGTCCTCGTCATGGACGACGACGATGGCCGGATGGCGACCCACCACATCGGGACGGCTCAGATAGACAGATCGGTGGGGCGGCGACGGCAGCACGGTCCGTCCGTAGAGGATCTGAACCCGTCCTTCCCCATCGATCAGAGCCATGGGCGCAGAGTAGCCAACAATTAAGTACCAAATACCAAGTACCAAGTACCAATCGTGACGAGTCTGGCTGTGAGCTGTCGGCTGTTAGCTGACGGCTTTCCTGACGTGGCTCACCTCTCCGGAGTCCAACACGACCGTCCCCTCGCGTGTCTCCACGATGAGGCCGCCGCGGTCGTCCACGCCAATGGCACGGCCCGAGCCATCCGGGTCCCAGGTGATCTCGGTGCCGAGCGTCGTGCACGACCGCTGGTACTCGTCACGACCCCAGTCGTCCGGGCCGCGATCAAGTCGGGTCACCGCCTCGAGCGCCCACCTCACGGCAAACGAACGCGACTCGTCATTCCCCGGATCCTCCGAGAAGAGCGCCGCCGCCCCCTCCATCGGAGAGGGCCAGTAGAGGTTCACGCCCATGCCGATCACCACGAGATCACCGTCGGACTCGACGAGGATGCCACCGACCTTCGATCCACCGCGCACCAGGTCGTTGGGCCACTTGAGCCTCACCCCGAAC
>DATKBG010000064.1:0-2439 GCA_035514255.1 Acidimicrobiia bacterium | reverse complement strand
CACCTGGTACTGGCATCTCAACAACGACAGCGCTCACTTGCCACCCGGGGTCTGTGACGGCGACGGATGGGGCATCGCCGACGCGGTCACCCTGGGCACCAGGGTGGAAGCCGGTCAGCTGCTCGGATGGGTCGGCTCATCGGGCAACGCCGCATGCCACCTGCCGCACCTGCACTTCGAACTCCACGACCCGCACGGCGTCCTGGTCAATCCGTACCGGAGCCTCAAAGAGCCGGTGGCACCGTCCTTCTGGACCGCGCCAGGCAACACCTGCAGTCGGCTCACCGAGCCGACCGCGGGCGTGACCCTGGTCCCGCATGAGGAAGCCGCGGGTAGTTGCCGGGTCTATGTCACCTCCCGGGACCTGAGCGATGCCCTCCTCGCCGCGACCCTGGCGAGCCAGGGCGATCATCCCGTCGTACTCGTGGATCGTGAGTCAGTTCCGCGCGCCGCATCGATGGAGCTCCGAGAGTTCCTTCCGGTCGAGATCGTGATCGTCGGCGGCACCGATCGAGTATCCGAGGCAGTGGCCAACCAGCTGTCATCGCCCGAGTTCGGTTCGCCATCCGTCGCCCGCGTCGCTGAGGATCTTCCCGCCTTCGCGATCACCAACGCCCGGTCGGCGTTCATCTCTGGAGAGGCGGAATTCCTCGTCATCGGGACTGGCTATCACCTCTCGGACATGATCCCGGCCATCACCCTGGCCGCCCGCATCGAAGCGCCGTGGCTACTGAACTACGGGACCGACCTGCTTCCCGAGGTCCGCGACGAGGTGATACACCATGCGCCTTCCGCCGTCTTCGTGGTCGGCGCCGCCGACAGCATCCCCAACACGCTGCTCGCCGAGCTGGCCCCTCTCGCAATGATCTATCGGGTCTCCGGCGATGATCTCTCCGCAACAACCGCTGCAGCCGGGCGCGAGGTGTTCTCCGCGGCGGAGCCGGTAAGGCGCGTCTACGTCGTCGCCGGTGCGGGGATCGATCGCCTGACCGGGTTCGTCGCCGCCGACATCTTCCGATCCCCGCTGCTACTCCTGAAGGGAGCGACGCTTGACGACGCGACCCGAACCGAGATCCTCCGACTGGCGCCGGACGAGATCATCCTTCTCGGCGGCCCGACCGGTGTCGATTCGGGCCTGGGCGCCGAACTACAAGCGTTACTGACGCTCGACCCGTAATAGCGGCGTGACCCGACCGTGCGGCGTGGCGCACTGGCGGCATCCTCGACGACGAACGCCCGGACCTCACTGCCGTCACCCACACCGTAAGAAGCGTCAAGGTGACACTCTCTTCGGCCGATGACTAGTCACATGGTCGCCAAACCGCGACCGCACCTAGTTTTCGGATCCAGGAGAGTTCACATGCTGACGACACGGTCGGAGTCCAAAGGAGGACGGCGCATTGGCGCGTTCGCGCTCGTCGTGGCCGTGGTCGTCGCCATGCTCCCGGGCCGCGCCGAGGCCGTGCCGGCGAGCACGCCCATCACCATCGACGGTGGCGGCTGGGGCCACGGGATCGGCATGCCACAGTGGGGTGCCCAGGGCATGGCCGAACAGGGCGGTTACACCTACGACGAGATCCTCTCCTACTGGTACGACGGCACCGGCCTCAGGCAGGTCTCCGAAGTGTCGGCGAGCATCCCCGACCCGTTGCGAGTAGGCATCAACTACGTCCTCAGCGGCAGCGAGCAGCGGAAGCGCCCCTTCACGTGGCTCAACTTCACCGCGGTCAACGGTCCCGTCGAGGTGTGCAAGCCGGGACAGGAGGCGGGGGGCGATTGCTTCACGGCCAGTCCGGGAGAGCGCTGGCGATATCGCTGGCATCCCGAGGATGGAGGCTTCTGCGCGGTCACCCGGAACTGGGAGGTGATGTACAGCCACGCATCGGACTGCAACATCAGGCTGTTCTGGGCCGACCAGCCCAACACCAGGGTGTCGTTCGCCTCCAACCGCAGCGTGGCTCGGACCTTCGCCCGTGGGCACCTCTCGTTCGTCGGACCGGTCACTCAAAACGGCCACACCGGCTTCCACTTCAACGTGGTGCTCTCGCTCGAGGACTACGTCAGGGGCATCGCCGAGGTGCCCACGTCGTGGCACATAGAGGCCCTCAAATCACAGGCCGTCGCCGCTCGCACCTTTGGCGCCTGGAAGGCGACCGGCCGTCTACGCGCCGACTGTTCGTGTCACCTCGTCTGGGACATATGGGATCAGGTCTACATGGGTTGGCATCACAACTCGGAAGGCGATCCGACCTACGGCCAGAACTGGCTCGATGCCGTCGACGCCACCGCCGGCCAGGTGGTGACCGTGACCCCTTCCAGCGGCACCCTGGCGCAGACCTACTACTCGTCGTCCACCGGCGGCGCCACCGAAAACGTCGGCGACGTGTGGAACTCCAACCAGGCGTCGTTCCCCTACCTGGTCTCCAAGCCCGACCCATG
>DATKBG010000063.1:0-3097 GCA_035514255.1 Acidimicrobiia bacterium | reverse complement strand
CGATTGCTACTGGATTCGTGTCAAACCTGGGTCGAACGAACGGTGCCGAAACAGGTCTGGTCGCAAGGTTCCGCACATATCACCGACCACCACGAGCGATACCGCGCGCCCACCAGCGTCCGGGATCCGGCACTCGGCGCTTGCAACCCATTATCTGGATGGAGCAGGTGTGGATGCCGACCCGTCAGCGTCCGATACCTCGGAGCTGTCTGGGGGTGTGCTCTGCGGCGTGGCGTTGTGTGGCGGCTTCGATGCTCCGGCTGATTCTCTGCCAGGCCTGGTCGGCGTTGGCGGCGGGGTTGTCGATGGCGATGTCGTGAGCGGGTGGGTGTGCTCGGGGTTGTCGGTCGTTTCCGGGGTCGCCGCGTCGTGGCGAGGGGTCGAGCGTCTTGTCGATGCCGAGGCGGGTTTGTCGGGAGATGGCGGGTTGGTCGATCCAGTCCCGGGCGACGGCTTGGGTGAGGATGTCGGCTGCGGTGACGTCTCGGCCGGTGACGACCTAGGCGTGGTTGGCGTGTCGTCCGCGGGTCATCGGCGTGTAGAGACCACGACCGTCGATCGGACCGTCGACGAGGAGGAGTGCGAGGTCGACGGTGCGGCCTTGGGTGGCGTGGCTGGTCTGGGCGTAGCCGAGTTCGAGATGCTCTCGGGTGTAATCGGCGGGGAGACGGACGGTGCCGGTTGGTCCGGTGACGGTGACCGCACCGTCGGCATGGACGGACTCGATGGTCCAGTGGTCCCGGTTCTTGACCATGGCACCGCGGTCGGTGCGGAGGCTGCGCTGATTGCGGCGGGTGACGACTTCGTCGCCGACCAGTAGCCGCTGCCCGCCGGCGTCGAGGGTTGGTCCCGTGGGGTCGAGCTCGCCGACGCTGCCCCGTCCAGGCCGAGCAGCGCAGTGCCGCGACCGAACCAGCGACCAGGCGGCTCCCCACCATCCAGGTAATACGACGGGAGCTGCTCGGTGTAATAGCGGCCCGCCATCGCGCCCTTCAGCGTGGTCACCCGCACCGTCACCGCGCCACCTCCACCCTGTCACCGCAGGTGTGCACTCGTCTGTCCTCCCGGAGTCGGTGGGGTCGCTGCGGGTTGAAGGGTGCTGTCACGGTCCGATTCCCTGATTCGGGTCTCTGCTTCGTCGACTATGATAACCTTTAAACAATGGTGTTAACGGATAAATAACGATAACTAATGAGCACTGATGTGCAATGATGAGAGGTGTGAGCCCGCTTGTCGGTTTCGGATTGACCGGTCAGGGGAGTCGTCTTCCCACGCCGTCGCCGTGATTGGATACGGATACCGGCTCAATCGACTCGGTCCCGCGGCCGGGCATCGCAGTGAGAGAGGGAGGACCACCACATGAGACGCTCCGGTTGGATCGAGGACCGGCATGAACGGACCGGCCGGCGGTGGCGCGCCAGATACCGAGGTCCCGACGGACGGATCCGCTCGAGAAGCTTCGACCGGAAGGTCGACGCCGACCGCTGGCTCGTCGCCCGGCTCGGATCGATCGACCGAGGCGACTGGATCGCTCCCGAAGCCGGGAACCTCCCCCTCTCTGACGCTGCCGCAGCTTGGCTCGCCGGGCTCGACGTCAAGCCCAAAACGCGGGCCGGCTACGAGTCGCTGCTGCGGTCACGGGTGCTTCCCGCCTTCGGGCACCTGCCGCTGAACCGCATCTCACCGGCCATGGTGCGGGAGTGGATGGCGGAGATGTCGGCGGAGGGGCTCTCGGCGTCCCGGATCAAGCAGGCGAAGCAGGTGCTGTCGGCACCTCTCGAGCTGGCTGTCGTCGACGGGATCTTGGCGCGTGCCCCGACGTCGGGAGTGAAGGTTCCGACGGTGCGGCGGCGCGAGCAGCGGTTCCTCACCGCCGAGGAGGTCAATCTCCCCGCCGCGGCCGCCGAGGACGCTCAGAACGGAGCCGGGCTCGTCGTCGAAACGTTGGCTTGGGTCGGGATGCGGTGGGGCGAGCTGGTGGCGCTGAGACGGTCTCGTGTCCATCTGCTGCGGCGTCGCATCGAGATCGCCGAGTCCGCCACCGAGCTCGGTTCGGGTCTGTCGTGGGGAACCCCGAAGACCCACGAACGGCGTCTCGTCACGATGCCGGCCTTCCTCGCCGATCGTCTCGCCCACCGGTTGGGGGCGATCGCCGAGGACGGGCTGGTCTTCACTGCCCCCAAGGGTGGGCCATTGCGCTCCTCGCCGTTCCGGCAGACCGGATGGGCGCCGGCGGTCGAGGCTTCGGGCCTCGGGCAGCTCCGGATCCACGATCTGCGAGGCACCGCCGCGTCATTGATGATCTCGTCTGGAGCCAACATCAAAGCGGTGCAGCGCCAGCTCGGCCACGCCTCGGCGGCGATGACGCTCGACCTCTACGGTCACCGCTACGAGGACGATCTCGATGCGCTCTCGGAGGCCCTCGATCGTCGCTTCGCCGTGGCCACCACAACACCACAGACGCGTTCGGAACGCGGCTCGAGTGATTCTCCCGCGCCCCTATCGCGCCCCCATCGCGCCCCCAAGGTCTCGGCGGCCGCCGCCGCGCTCGACGGCCAGACCTCGAAAACCCTTACGTAGCAAGGGATCGCGGAGGCGGACGGGAATCGAACCCGCCAGGGATCTTGCGACCCCTCAACGGTTTTGAAGAACCACGACCGTCCCTGCCCCATGGGACTCGATGATGCAAAACGTCACTCAGTGACATATGGCGTCTCTCGACCCAGGCACTAAAGCCAGGCATATTCAACCGTGCCGCAACCAGCGGCCCGGAGAAGCGCTTCTCCTCGATGACCACGAGTCCCGAGGAGGACGGCATGACCAATACACGATCCGTATGGCTCCAGGAGAGGGCAAACGGGAAGTTCACCGTGGTGGCCGAGGTGTACGACGAGAAGAAGCGAGCGTGGGTGCGCCGCTCGATGGGAACGCACCCTTGGCACGAGGCGGACCTGCGGAAGCGCAAGCTAGAGCGCCAGGCGTCCCTCACTACAACGGAACTGGATCTCAAGAGGATGACAGTGTCGGATGCCCTCGACCGCTGGCAGGTGATTCTCGATCACGAGGTGGAGGTGGGGAAGATTCACATCAGGACCCA
>DATKBG010000062.1:0-2094 GCA_035514255.1 Acidimicrobiia bacterium | reverse complement strand
CGCATCAACCCGGCACTGGGCCTGCTGCTGGCTGCCTTCTTCTTCGGGCTATCCGCCTATCTCAGCCTCGGACTGCCAAATCCCCGGCGGGTCGACGTCGCCGAGGGCCAGCCGATCGACGACCTGTTCCCGGCGACCCCACCGCGGTCCCTTCGGCTGTCTCGTCTGGCCACAGCGGTGGTCCGGCTGCTCAACGGCTTCCTCATCCTGCTCCTCGCCTTTGCGTTCCGAGACGCCGAGGCCGGTCTCCTCGACTTCGGAGCGCTGATCGCCGCCGCCGGTCTCGGCTACGGACTTGCATCGGCCCTGAGCCCGCTGCTCGAGCGGTTTCTCCACGAGGAGCCGATGGTGGTGGCCGCCCTGGCCATCGAGGCCGCAGCGGCGTTCATCGCCGGCCAGTTCTTCGGGTTGCCGGCTGCTGCCGCTCTCGCCGGCGCGGCCGGATTGGCCTGGGGTACGGCCAAGTTCGCCTTCGACGGGTTGCTCCAGGCGAAAGTGCACCCGGACAAGCGGGGAGCCGCCTTCACCCGGTCAGAGACCCTGTTCCAGCTCGCCTGGGTGATCGGCGCCATCATCCCGGTCACCGTCACCATCTCGGCATCCGTGGGTCTCGCGGTTGCCGGGGTGATCGCCCTTGCAGCGCAGACGGTCTTCGTCGCCAGCCTGCTGGTCGAGCGCCGGTAGTACTGCGACCCCGGCTACCCTTCGGCTTGTGAACGACAACATCTCAAGCTTCTTCTCGGGCCTATCGAGCCGGACGCTCACGGTGCGCAGCACCAAGGGCCAGCCGTTCCTGCATCTGCGACTCATCCATGTCGCCGGTGTGGCGGCAGCCGGAGTCATCCTGGCGCCGCGGTTGACCGCCCTCGCCTTGCTCGGCTTGCTCGTGAAGGGCTACTCCCTCAAGCTCGACCCGGTCGACCCGGTCTCCTGAGCGACGACCGAGCGGTTTCCTAGGCTGAGGGCGTGCGTGCCCTGCAGATCGAAGCGCTCGGCCGTCCCCTCGTAGGGGTCGACCTCCCCGATCCGACGCCATCTGACGATGCCGTGGTGATCGCCGTCGAGGCCGCCGGTATCTGCCGATCGGACGTGCACTACCGCGCCGGTACCCGTGCCGTGCCGGGCCTTCCACTCATCCCTGGCCACGAGGTCGCCGGACGGGTGGTGGCCACCGGCTCCGGCGTCGATGGTGACCTCGAAGGCCAGCGGGTGTGCGTGCACTACCTGATCTCCTGCGGCCGGTGCGCGTGGTGTTCCCGCGGCGCGGAACAGTTCTGTGACACCGGAGCGATGGTCGGACTCGATCGCCCCGGCGGTTATGCCGACTTCGTCGTCGTTCCGGCGAGAAACGCCCACGTTGTCCCCGAGGGGGTAGCCACCGAGGTCGCCGCCATCATGATGTGCTCGACCGCCACCAGTCTCCATGCCCTGCGCAAAGCACGGCTGGAGCCAGGGGATCGGGTGGCGGTCTTCGGCGTCGGCGGGCTGGGCACCTCGGCGATCCTCCTGGCATCGGCCCTCGGCGCCGCCGAGATCTACGCGGTCGACATCAATCCGGCGAAGCTCCGCCACGCCACGGAACTGGGAGCGATCCCCGTCGACGCCAACGAGGATCCCGTCGAACAGATCCGGGAGGCCGCCGGGGGCGGCGTGGACGTCGCTCTCGAACTGGTTGGCGACGCCGAGGTGATGCGCGGCGCCGTCGGTTCGCTGGCCCGATTCGGTAGGGCGGTCGCCGTCGGTATCACCCACCGCGAGTTCGGTGTGGACCCGTTTCGCGACCTGGTACTCAGGGAGGCCGAGATCGTCGGCGCCTCCGACCACCTCGATTCCGAGATCGCCGAGCTGCTCGATATGGCGGCGGCGGGGACGCTCGACCTCACCGGTGCGGTGACGGCGTCGGTGCCGCTCGAAGCGGACGCGGTCAACGGGGCGCTCGACGGGCTGGAGCGGTTCGGCGACGACATTCGCACCGTGATCCGCCCGTGACGGACCAGTCGCCGTGGCTGCGCCAGATCATCGCCCATGCCCTTGCCGACGCTCCCCTGGAGGCCTGCGGACTCATCGCCATGGACAATGCGGGCCGAATGGTTC
>DATKBG010000061.1:0-3002 GCA_035514255.1 Acidimicrobiia bacterium | reverse complement strand
CACCCACGCCGACATGCTCGCCCGTCACAAGGCCGTCCTCCCCGCCTGGATCGCCCTCTACTACGACCAGCCGATCTCGCTGGTCGACGGTGACGGCCGCCGCGTCGTCGACGCCGAAGGCAACGAGTACCTCGACTTCTTTGGCGGGATCCTCACCACCATGACCGGATACAAGGTGCCAGCGGTGGTGAAGGCCATCCAGGAGCAAGCGGAGAAGATGCTCCACACCTCCACGCTGTACCTGATCGAGAACCAGATAGCCCTCGCCGAGAAGATCGCTGGCCTGTCGGGCATCCCCGACGCCAAGGTGTTCTTCGCCAACTCGGGCTCGGAGGCCAACGACACCGCGTTGCTGCTGGCCACCTCGTATCGACACTCGAATCAGATCCTGGCCATCCGCAACTCGTATCACGGGCGGTCATTCTCGGCGATCTCGATCACGGGCAACCGGTCCTGGTCAGCGTCGAGTCTGAGCCCCTTCCAGGTCACCTACGTCCACGGCGGCTACAAATACCGCAGCCCGTTTGGCCACCTGCCCGACGCCGAGTACACAGCGGCGTGCGTCGCCGACCTGGAGGACCTGCTCACCATCGCCACGGCCGGCGACGTGGCGGCGATGATCGCCGAGCCCATCCAGGGTGTCGGTGGGTTCGCCACGCCACCCGACGGCTTCTTCGGTGAGATGAAGAAGGTGCTCGACCGCGAGGGCATCCTGTTCGTCAGCGACGAGGTGCAGACCGGATGGGGTCGTACGGGTGAGCACTTCTGGGGGTATCAGAGCCACGACGTCACCCCGGACCTGCTCACCTTCGCCAAGGGGCTCGGCAACGGCCTGGCCATCGGCGGCGTCGTGGCCCGCAAGGAGATCATGGACTGCATCCAGGCGAATTCGATCAGCACTTTCGGCGGCAACCCGCTGGCCATGGCCGGCGCCCTCGCCAACTTGGAGTACCTGCTGGAGGCGGATCTGCAGACCAACTCCAGCAAGGTCGGCCGCTATCTGAAGTCGTCGCTGGAGGACCTGGGCGACCGGGTGGAGATTGTCGGCGAGGTGCGCGGCAAGGGCCTGATGATCGGCGTCGAGTTGGTGCAGCCCGGCACCAAGACTCCCAACCCGGCGGCGGCGTCGCAGATCATGGAGAAGACTCGCGAACGCGGCCTGCTCATCGGCAAGGGCGGCCTCCACGGCAACGCCCTGCGTATCGCCCCACCCCTGTCCCTCACCCAGGAGGAAGCCGACGAGGGCTACGCCATCCTGGAACAGGCGATCAGGGAAAGTAGCGAGTAGCGAGTAGCGAGTAGCGAGTAGCGAGGGACGAGGGGGACCCTTCTTGCGGTCCCTCCCCCGAAGGGGGGAGTACCTGACGGCTGTGCCGTCAGGGGAGGGGGGAGGGCTGGCGCGCAGCGACCGTCCGGCGCGGGCTGAGTCCCCGCTCGCCACCACGCAGACCCGCGCGCTAGCGTCGCGAGCGATGTCGGGAGCCCTCTTCCGGGGGAGCCCAAACACTTCCGTCACCGTAGGAGAGACACCATGGCACACACCTTGATCACCAACGGCACGGTTGTCACCGCCACCGAGACGATGGCCGCCGACGTACTCATCGACGGCGAGCAGGTGGTGGCCCTCGCCGCCCACGGCACTCAGGACTGGACCGCCGACACCACCATCGACGCCTCCGGCAAGTACGTGTTCCCGGGCGGCATCGACGTCCACACCCACATGGAGCTGCCGTTCGGCGGGACCTACGCCTCCGACTCCTTCGAGACCGGAACCCGCGCCGCGGCTCACGGTGGCACCACCACGATCATCGACTTCGCCGTCCAGGTGAAGGGCGGCTCCGCCATGGAGGGCTATGAGGACTGGCGGGGCAAGGCCGACGGCAACGTGGCCATCGACTACGGCCTCCACATGATCACCGGCGACATCAACGAGCAGACGCTCAAGGAGATGGACATGCTGGTGGACGAAGGGGTCACCTCGTTCAAGCTGTTCATGGCGTACCCGGGCGTCTTCTACTCGGACGACGGCGAGATCCTGCGGGCCATGCAGAAGGCCGCCGAGAACGGCTCAGTGATCTGCATGCACGCCGAGAACGGCATCGCCATCGATGTGTACGTGGAGCAGGCGCTGAAGCGCGGTGAGACCGACCCGATCTACCACGGCATCGTCCGCAAGAGCCTGCTGGAGGGCGAGGCGGCGCACCGGGCGATCGTGCTCGCAGAACTCACCGGCGCCCCGCTGTACATCGTCCACATGTCGGCGAAGGAGGCGCTGGAGGAGGTGAAGGCGGCCCGGGACCGGGGGCTCAACATCTTCGCCGAGACCTGCCCGCAGTACCTGTTCTTCGACCTGGACAACCTGGGTAACGGGTTCGAGGGTGCCAAGTACGTGGCGTCGCCGCCGCTGCGCGACCGGGCCGCCGGTCATCAGGAGGCGCTGTGGACCGGGCTGCGCACCAACGACCTTCAGGTGGTGTCCACCGACCACTGCCCGTTCTGCATGGACGAGCACCCGGAACTGGGCGTTCAGAAGCGTCTGGGTGAGGGCGACTTCTCCAAGATCCCTAACGGCATGCCCGGCGTGGAGCCGCGGTTCGAGGTCATGTACAACGGCGGGGTCAACGGAGGCCGGATCGGCCTCAACCGGTTCGTCGAGATCATGGCGACCACGCCGGCGAAGATGTTCGGCCTGTACCCGAAGAAGGGCACGATCGCCCCCGGCGCCGACGCCGACATCGTCATCTTCGATCCGAACAAGAAGCACACCATCACCCACGACACCCAGCACATGCGGGTCGACTACTCCGCCTACGAAGGCATGGAGGTCACCGGCAAGGTGGACACGGTCCTGTCACGCGGCCGGGTGATCGTGGACAAGGGTGACTACAAGGGAAAGCCGGGCGATGGCGCCTACCTGAGGCGTGGGACGAGTCAGTACTTGGTGTGAGGTATCACCGCGGCCCCTTCGGCGGTGGGATCGACGTCTCCTCCTCACCACGCAG
>DATKBG010000060.1:0-4977 GCA_035514255.1 Acidimicrobiia bacterium | reverse complement strand
CGGGAGCGGTCGTCTCCTCGTAGGACAGGCGAACAAGCGCCTCGGAGTCGTCGTCGAGACCAGATGAAGCAGTCTTGACCTCGATACCGAGTTCGATGGCGCGCTCGAGCACATCCTTGGATTCGAGGCCCAGATCTCGGGCCAGCTCGTAGACGCGCATCTATCTCCTCAGACTCGTACGGCGTTCATTGTGCCACGCGCCGGGTCACGGCCCGGGGGTGGGCTCCGCATCGTCGGTGTCGCGTGGCGCGGCCTCGTCGGCGGCCACATCCTCGATAGCCAACTCCTCGGGCACAGCGATCTCCTCGGACTCGACCGGCGCCTCGGGCTCTTCGCCTGCCTCGGGCGCTGACTCCTCGGTATCCGGGCCTTCCTCGTCCTGCGCCTCGGCTTGGTCTTCTGCCTCGGGAGCTGACTCATCGCCAGATGCTGCTTCCTCGGTCGAGGCCTCCTCGGCTTCGGCATCGGCCGGTGCAGCATCGCCCTCCGGGGCCTCCGTCGCCGTCGAGGCCGCCGGGGCCGCGGTCTCGCCTGGCTCGGCGCCGTCTTCCAGGGTGCCGCCGGCGTGCTCGGTCTCCGACTTGATGTCGACCTTGTAGCCGCTCAGCTTGGCGGCGAGGCGGGCGTTCTGGCCCTCCTTCCCGATGGCGAGCGACAGCTGGAAGTCGGGGACGATCACCCGAGCGACCGGGTTGCCCTCCTCATCCTCTTCGAGGATCACCTGGCGGACCCGGGCCGGGCTGAGCGCCTCGGCGATGAACTGCTTCGTGTCCTCACGCCACTCGACGATGTCGACCTTTTCTCCGCGCAGCTCGTTGACCACCTGACGGACCCGCGAGCCGCGGCTTCCGACACAGGCGCCGACCGGGTCGACGTTCTGGTCGTTGGAGAAGACGGCGATCTTGGTCCGGTGACCGGCCTCCCGGGCGATCGCCTTGATCTCGATCGTTCCCTCGACCAGTTCCGGGACCTCGAGTTCGAACAGGCGGCGGATGAAGTCGGGCGACGACCGGCTCACGACGATCGGCGATCCCTTCGCCTCCTCACGAACCTCGATGATCAATGCCTTTACCCGGGCGCCACGGTCGAGTCGCTCGTAGGGGATGCGCTCGCCGGCGGGCATGACCGCCTCGGCGTTGCCGAGGTCGAGCAAAACGGTGCGGTGATCCGACTGCTGGACGATGCCGGTGACCAGGGAGCCCTCCCGGCCCTCGTAGACCTCGTACACCTGGGCCCGCTTCGCCTCACGCAGCCGCTGAAGAATGACCTGCTTGGCCGTCTGTGCGCCGATGCGACCGAAGTCGCTGGGAGTGTCCGGCCACTCGCGAGTGACGTTGCCGTCCTCGTCGAGTTCCTGGCCGTACACGGTGATCTCGCCCGTGTCCTGGTCGATGGTGACCCGGGCCTCCTCGGCGGCGCCGGGACTGCGCTTGTAAGCCGAGACGAGCGCGTTGGCCAGAGCCTCGAGGATCGTCTCCTTGGGAACGCCCTTCTCGCGTTCCAGATGATCGAGCTCTTCCATGAATGAGTCGTTCATCGGGCACTCTTCTTTCCGGGCTTCGGTGCCCTCTCCACGACGAAGACGGTCCGCGCCTTGCTGATGGCGGCGTAGGGGATGGCTCGCTCGACGCCGTCGACCTGAACGGTCGCTGCGACGTCGTCGGCGGCGGTGAGCGTCCCACGGTGGCTCGTCGCATCCTCTACCGTGCCCGTCGTCCTGATGGTGACTTCGCGGCCAATCGACTTCTGAAAGTGCTCGGGCTTGCGGAGCGAACGCTCCAAGCCGGGAGACGACACCTCGAGGGTGTAGGTGCCGACGAAGGACTCCGACTCCTCGAGCAGACGGGAAAGGCCACGGGACACCTCGGCGATGCGCTCGACGTCGATGCCCTCCTCGGCATCCACCGTCACCCGCACCACCTTGCCCGCGCCGCTGCCGAGCACCTCGACATCGTCGAGTTCTACTCCCTCCGCGGTGACATACCGGTCCAGGGTCTCCCAGAGCCGGTCGGCGGTGTCCATCATTCCTGGTCCCTCATAGAAAGAAGTGGGCGGGCGCCCACTTCAAGCGTCCAATTCGATTGCGGGGGAAGTATATCAGTGGTGTTGGCACAGCCAGAAGGCTGCGCCAACACCACGCGATTCGCAATTCGCAATTCGCGATTCGCAATTGGCCACGAGGCCTAGAGCCGCTCGGCTTCGACTTTCGCCACCAAGATCCCGGCTGCCTCGGCCACAGCCACCGTCTCGGTGGTGCCGTCTTGGCGGCGGACGACCTCTACGTTTCCGTCGGCGAGGCCTCGCGGGCCGACCGTGATCCGGTAGGGAATGCCGATGATCTCGGCGTCGGCGAACTTGACGCCCGGGCGCTCGTCGCGGTCGTCGAGCAGCACTTCGATACCTGCGGCGCGCAGTTCGTCGTAGATCCGAGTCGCTGCTTCCAGGGTGGCGTCGTCGGTGATGCTCACCACGGTGATCACCACCTCATACGGCGCCACCGGCACCGGCCAGACGATGCCCTTGTCGTCGTGATGAGTCTCGACGATGGCGGCGACGTTGCGTCCCACCCCGATGCCATAGGACCCCATCCACAGCTCGCGCTCCTCGCCCGACTCGTCGAGGACCGTGGCCGACAGGGCGTCCGAGTACTTGGTGCCCAACTTGAAGATGTGGCCGACCTCGATGCTGCGCCGCACCTCCAGTGGCTCGCCACAGTCCGGACAGCCTTCCCCCTCGGCGACGGTGCGCAGATCCAACCAGCGATCCACTGCGATGTCGCGTGACACGGCGACCCCGCGCAGGTGCTTGTCGTCCTGGTTCGCCCCGGTGGTCATGTTCACCCGGCCCTCGAGCGCCGGGTCGGCGACGATGCGCACACCGGTGAGCCCCACGGCACCGAGGCTGCCGGCGTTCGCCCCCATCAGGCTGACGATCTCCTCCTCGTGGGCGGGCCGCACCTCCTGCGCCTCCAGGCCATCGACGACCTTCTGCTCCATCAGCTCGTGGTCGCCACGCAGCAACAACAGCGTCGGCTCGCCACCGACGATGTAGACCAGCGACTTGATCTGGCGCTCCGGCGTGGCAAAGTCGGCGAACTCGGCCAGCTCGGCAATGGTGCGGATCCCCGGCGTGTCGAACACCTCCGGCGCCCCGTCCCACGGCTCGTCCGTGATCGGATCGAGACGAGAGGTGGCCTTCTCGGTGTTGGCGGCGTAGCCGCAGGCGGCGCAGGTGGCGACGTCGTCCTCACCCGCCGGGGAGGCGACCATGAACTCCACCGACTCCCTGCCGCCCATGGCACCCGAGGATGCATGCACCGGGACCGCGTCGAGCCCTAAGCGCTCGAAGATGCGCTTGTAAGCGCCGCGATGCGCCTCGAACTGGACGTCGAGACCGGCCGGGTCGATGTCGAACGAGTACGAGTCCTTCATCGTGAACTCGCGGACCCGCAGCAGGCCGCCCTTGGGCCGCGGTTCGTCACGGAACTTGGTCTGCAAGTGGTACCAGAGCTGCGGGAGCTGCCGGTACGAAGACAGCTCGGTGGCGATCTGGGTGAAGATCTCTTCGTGGGTGATCGCCAGCAGCATGTCGGCACCGCGGCGGTCTTTCATCTTGACGATGATCCCCTCGACGTCGTCCCATCGGCCCGTCTGCTTCCACACCTCGGCGGGATGAACGACGGGGAGTTCCATCTCCTGCCCGCCGATGGCGTTCATCTCCTCGCGGATGATCTGCTCCACCTTCTGCGCCACCCGGAAACCGAGCGGGAGCAGCGACCAGGAGCCACTCATCAGCCGACGGATGAACCCGCCGCGAACCAGCAGCCGATGGCTCGCCGCGTCGGCGTCGGCCGGGTCGTCGCGCAATGTGGGGATGAAAGCCTGGGACCACCGCATGTGGGGGGTGAGGGTAACCAGGCCGGGACTCCAGGCAGGCGCAGATATGTCGCACTCACCCCGTACGATCCGAGCATGACTGACCTGCCCGTCGATGTGATCCGCAGCAAGAAGCGCAAACGAACCTCCCAGGCGTATGTGACCGGGGGGCGGGTGAGGGTCCTCATTCCCGCTCACCTCTCCACCGACGAAGAGGCCACCGTCGTTGCGGAACTGGTCCAGAAGGTGACCCGCAAGCTCGAATCCCAAACCGTCGACCTGGAGGAGCGCGCCCGCGAGGTCGCGAAGAAGTACGGGCTGCCCACCCCGACTCGTGTCGAGTGGTCCCAGCGGCAGAACTTGCGGTGGGGTTCATGTTCGCCACAAGCCGGAACCATTCGTATTTCGAGTCGACTCGCCGGCGTGCCCGGGTGGGTGATCGACTGGGTCCTGGTCCACGAGTTGGCGCACTTGGAGGTCGCCGGCCACGGCGAACGGTTCAAGTCGCTCGTGAGTCGCTACGAATTGCGAGAGCGGGCCGAGGGCTACCTCATCGCCAAGAGCGAAGGGTGAGTGCGCCTACTTCGGGATACGGTCAACAGCCAGCAGCTCAGGGGACCAGGTCGAAACTCGGAGCGTGTGACGGGCGCACCACGGAAAAGTCCCGGCGGTCGGTCGTTGCGATGGTGGTGATGCCCAGGCGCTCGGCCGCCGCCACCACCGAGGCGTCCACGGTGCCAAGCGGGAGATCCGAGTACCGGGCGACGAGTTCGGCGATGCGCACCCAGTCCACAGCAGCGACCGGTTCGACGGTGAAGTCGCCGGAGGCGATATCCCCGAGGAACAGGATCTCGCTGCGAACCCCCAGGCGCGACGCTGCCAGGTGGGCGACCTCGGCCACCACCAGCGTTGGGACCACCAAGGGCCCCGGCTCGGACCTGAATAGGTCCAGCGATGCTTGGTGGTGTCGGTCGTCCGCGTCCAGGTAGGCGTACAGCGGGCCGCTGTCGACGACGACGGCTACGACGACACCTCATCGGCGAGGATCTGCTCGATCCGCTCGGAGACGTCGTCACGGCCACTCCGCCCCGACGCGGCGCCG
>DATKBG010000059.1:0-5788 GCA_035514255.1 Acidimicrobiia bacterium | reverse complement strand
CTTTGCGACCCTGGATGAGATAAAGCCGCTTCACGGCACCGACGCTAGCGCCGGTGATCGGTCGAGCAGGATCGTGATCGTTCCCTCCAGGTCGGTGCGCCGGACCACTGCACCGCCGCCTGCGAGGACGCCGATCACGTCCTGGCTCGGGTGGCCGAAGGTGTTGGGACCGACGCTGATCACCGCCACCGCCGGGCGGCTGGCTACCAGCCACTCCAGGGACGACGTCGCCGCCCCCTGGTGAGGCACCTTCATCACATCGGCGGATATCGGGCCCAGCTCGGCCTGGGCGATCGCCTCAATGTCGCCCGTCATGAGCACGCGGTACCCGCGCGCTTCCACCAGCAGCACGATCGATCCATCGTTGGGAGAGGCATAGCGACGAAGCGGGCCGAGAACGGTGATCGCGAACTCGCCGACGCTCACCCGATCCCCCACGGACGGCACCTCGGCGAGGGCTCCCGCGGCCACGACCTCGTCCACCACCACATCCAGTGGCGACGACTCGCCGAGCTGCGGGGGATGCCATACCCGGGCGATCGGGACGGCACGGGTGATCCCCACGAGGCCCGCCGCGTGGTCGGCGTGACGGTGGGTGACCACGAGCAGATCGATCCGACGGATGCCCCGCTGACGCAGGTGGGCTCGGAGGACCCGCGGATCGAGCCCACCGTCGACGAGGATCGTCTCACCGCCGGGCGCCTGAAACAGGGTCGCATCACCCTGCCCGACATCGAGGAACCGGACCACCGGTCGGTCCGGGGGCCCTGCCGGAACCAACGACAGCCCTACCGCCACCACCGAGATCAAGGCGGCCGGCCCGCGCAGACCCCGGTGACGCCACGACACGACCAGGACGACGAGCACCGAGGCGAAACCCATCCACCCGATCTGGCCCACCTCGGCCCCGACGCGGGCAATCAGCAGAACGACGCCGGCCACCGCCGCGGCCACCTCCACGAGGGGCCCCACACCGGAAACGGCGCCGACCCCTCCCACCATGGTGGCAATGGCCACCAGCGGAGCCGACACGAGGTTCGTCAGGGGACTCACGATCGGGATCGAGCCGAAGTGACCGAGCAATATCGGAGCCACCGCCACCTGAGCGGAGAGCGACGCCCCGAGCGAAGCCCACAGCCAGAGCGGACGGCGACCGATCCACAGAGGCGCCCCGAGAACGATGCCGGCGGTCGCCGCCACCGACAACTGAAAGCCCACGTCGTAAACGATGCTCCCCGTGGCCACGACAAGCGTCGTCACCGCCAGTGTCAGCGCCCGGAGCGCGCTGACATGCCATCCGACCAGGCGGGCACCCAACACGGCGACAGCCATCGCCGAGGCTCGCAGCACGGACGGCTCCCATCGGGTGACCACGGCGAACACCACCACCCCGACGAGACCCACCACGATCCTTCGATGCGGCGACCACCCGAGTGGTCCGGTGGCCAGCCAGAGGCCTGCGAGGAACAAGGCGACGTTGCTTCCCGACACGACCACGAAGTGGCTCAGGCCGGCCAGACGCAGCGCCTCGTAATCGTCGGGTGGTAATCGGCGGACATCCCCGATGAGAAACCCGGAAACGAGCGCCCCTGCAGGTCGATCCACCACCGAGCGCAGCCCGGCCTCGACTCGCAGCCTCAGCGCATTCGCTGCCACCACGACCGGATTGGCTGAAGGGGCGAGCCGCCATCCGTCCAGGACCCGTAGGTCGCCGGCGACGGGACCTCCGAGCTGCACCCGGGGCCGACGGCGGATCTCGCCTGAGAGGAAGAAGCGGTCACCGACGTCCGCATCCTCGAGTCCGGCCACCTGCAGCCTGGGCCCGCGCCACGGCTCCCAACCCGACGCAGCGAGCAGATGGTCCGGGACGACCACGATCCGCGCCGGTGCCGACACGATGGTCCCGACGATGTGAACGGGGCTGTCCGGCAGCGATGCCTCCAGGGTCCCGGCGATACGCCCGTGGGCGGCGACCGCCGATATGGCCGCGGCGAGGAAGGCAGCCGCACCCAGGGTGGCCAGGCGACGCCGTGTCAGCACGCACCACACCAGCGTGCTGACCCCGACGATCACTACCCCGGGTGCCGACACAGGAGCACCCAGCGCCCCGATCACCGAACCGCAGGCGGCGACCACCGCCGGAAGATCCTGCGCCGCCGCGACGCGGCGTGTCACGGCACGGTGATGTGGTCGCGGATCGCGGCCAGCTTCGCCTCCCCGATGCCGGCGACGTCGAGCAGGTCCTCGACCACCCCGAACGGGCCGTGCCGTTCATGATGCTCGACGATCCGCTGAGCCAGCACGGGACCGACGCCCGGCAGCCTCTCGAGTTCGCCCGCGGTGGCGAGGTTCACCGCGATCGGTCCCCCGGCGGCTTCCCCGGCCCCAACCGTGGTGCCCGCCTGTGGCACGACGACCCGATGGCCACCGGCCACGGGGGCAGCGAGGTTGAGCGCGGTCAACGACGCCGACGGCAGAGCACCCCCTGCGGCGGCGATGGCATCGGCTACCCGCGCTCCTTCCGGTAGCGCGATCAGGCCGGGCCGTGCCACGGCGCCCGACACATGAACGACGATGGTGCCGGGTGCCGCGGTACGGCCCGGTGGCGGGAGCCGTTCGACCACCGGTGGAGGCTGGGGCGACGGCCAGAGGATCAACGCTCCGGCGAGGGCGAGCGCGGCGAGGGAGGCTCCGGCGAGCCAGGACCGATCCATGTCCCAGCTTGTATCAGCGCGCCGACCCGTTCGGAAGGGGACCGTGTGGTTCAGCCGACGATGAGTCCCCCCAGGGCGAGGGAGTTGAAGCCGGCGTGAATGGCGACCACCCGCCCCAGCCGGCCGGTACGGAGCACCTCGTAGCCGAGGACGACGCCGAGAACGAACAGGCTCGGGAGCATGAACCAGGCCGCGGGGTCGAACGCGTGGGCCGCGGCGAACAGCAGGGCGCTGCCGTACACCGCGATGAACCTGGAGCGCCGCTCCAGCGCGCGCAGCAGCACCCCGCGAAAGAGCACCTCCTCGACGAGCGGCCCCAGGACGACGAGGCCGACGGCGACCAGGACCCACTCGAACCAGACTCCGGCAGCCGCCGCCGAGTCGATGACCTCCTGCGTCGGTATCTCGATCTCCACGGCACTGGCGATCGACCCCACGAGGAGGGCGAGCACCACCTGAATCCCGAGGCCGATGGGCAACCCGACGAGGTCACTCCAGCGAACCGACCAGCGGAAGGACTCGCGCCATGGCTTCCGACGCGGGACGAGCGCGGCGAGGGCCAGGACCATGCCGACCAGTTGTGCTGGGATGATCACGCCGAAGACGGCCAGCACCGTGGCATCGCCGACGGCCAGGTAGGCAGCGGTCGCGGCGGCGGTGCCGGCGACGAAGACCACCACCGCGTCCATCACCCGCCAGGGGCGGGGTTCATCCATGGCGATCGGCGATGTCGCGCGCCTCCACCTCGAGGGGGATGGCGCGGTAGGCCTCCTGACGCGACAGCCCAGTGCGCCGGCCCCGGCGGTATCCACCGAGGTACTCCCGGAACCACCCGATCGGGCCGAGGCGGCGCCACTGGTCGATGTGGGTGAGCTCGTGAACCATCAAACGCCCCAACCGGTCGGGCTCATCGGAGAGTCGCTTCGGATGGAGGTAGATGCCCCACGGGAGCGCCATCGCCGTCACCCACGGTGCCCAGAAGAATCGAAACCAGCGACGAGCGGCCCGTACCCGAACCTGCTCCGGATCCACCCGGGGCAATACCGCGGCGAGCGAGCCGGGATCGATGCCGCCGGCCCGAATCAGGTCAGCGGCGGACCTCCTCACGCCACGACCACGTTGACCAGGTTCGGAGGTCGTGCGATCACCCGTAGTGGCTCGGCACCGCCGAGTGCGGCAGCGACCTTCTCCGATGCGAGTGCGAGTCGGATCGCCTCGTCCTCGTCGATCCCGGCATCGACCTCGATGCGGTCGCGCACCTTGCCGTTGACCTGAACGACGAGCGTCACGGTCTCCTCCACGGCAAGATCGGCGTCGAATGTCGGCCACGGCGCGGTGAGGGTCGTCCCCTCGTGGCCGAGCCGCTCCCACAACTCCTCGGCCACGTGCGGAGCGATGGGGCTGAGCAGCAGCACGAACGCTTCGGCCACCGGCCGCGGTACCCGGTCCAGGGCAACCATCTCGTTGTTGAGTTCGAACAACCTGGCGATGGCGGTGTTGAAACGCAGATGCTCCATGTCCTCGGTCACCGCCCGGATGGTCCGGTGCATCAACCGGGTTAGGCCATCGTCGGGCTCGGCATCGCCGACCAGGAGTTCTCCGGTGTCGGTGTCGATGAAGTTGCGCCACACCCGCTGCAGGAACCGCGTCACGCCGACGATGTCGCGCGTGGTCCAAGGCTTCGCCTGATCGAGTGGGCCCATGAACATCTCGTAGAGGCGCAGGGTGTCGATGCCGTAGACGTAGAAGAACTCGTCGGGCGAGACCGAGTTCTTCTTCGATTTGCCCATGCGCCCCTCGACCCGGGTCACCTCGCGGCCCTCGTACAGATACCCGCCATCGCCGAACTCGACCTTCTCCGCCGGCACCCACATGCCGCGTTCGTCCATGAAGGCGTCGGCCTGGATGATCCCCTGATTGAACAGGCGCCGGAAAGGTTCCACGGTGGAGACGTACCCGAGGTCGTACAGCACCTTGTGCCAGAAGCGGGCGTACAGCAGGTGAAGGACGGCGTGCTCGACGCCGCCGACGTAGAGGTCGACGCCGGTCTCCCCCATCCAGTACCGCTCCGCATCCTCCCCCACAAACCGCTCGTCGTTGTGCGGGTCGGCGAATCGCAGGTAGTACCAGCACGACCCCGCCCACTGCGGCATCGTGTTGAGTTCCCGCTCGTACCGGACCCCATCGATCTCGACGATGCGCCACTCCTCGGGAACGCGCGCCAGGGCGGGGACCGGGTCGGCGTCCTCTTCGTCGGACGCCGACGGACGGAAGTCGTCGATCTCGGGAAGGGTCAGAGGTAAATCCTCGTCGGCGAGAGGACGGAGTTCGCCGTCGGGCCCGTGCAGGATGGGGATCGGCTCGCCCCAGTAGCGCTGCCTGCTGAACAGCCAATCGCGCAACTTGTACGACACGGCGGGCTCACCATGACCCTCGGAGACGAGCCAGCGGGCCGTCTCCGTCTTCGCCTCCTCCACGCCGAGCCCGTCGAGGAACCCGCTGTTGATGGCCGGGCCGTCGCCCAGATAGGCGTCCCCGTCGAAGTCGTCAGGGGGTTGCACCGTGCGGACGATCGGCAGGCCGAAGGCCCCGGCGAACTCCCAGTCGCGCTCGTCCTGGCCCGGCACCGCCATGATCGCTCCGGTGCCGTACCCCATGAGCACGTAGTCGGCAATGAACACCGGGATGCGCTCACCCGTGGCGGGGTTGATGCAGTAGGAGCCGGTGAAAACGCCGGTCTTCTCCCTCTCGGCGAGCCGATCCCGGTCGGAGGTCGATGCAGCCCGCGTGCGGTAGGCATCCACGGCCTCCGCGGGCGTCTCGTGTCCGCCGGTCCACGCGTCGGGCGTGCCGGCGGGCCATGCGCCCACGGTGAGATCGTCGACCATGGGGTGCTCCGGCGCGAGCACCATGTAGGTGGCACCGAAGATCGTGTCGTGCCGGGTGGTGAAGACCTCGATCGGTGCCTCGGCACCCTCCACGGGGAACCAGATGCGGGCTCCCTCACTCCTCCCGATCCAGTTGGTCTGCATCGCCTTGACCGATTCGGGCCAGTCGAGCAGCTCCAGGTCCTC
>DATKBG010000058.1:0-2367 GCA_035514255.1 Acidimicrobiia bacterium | reverse complement strand
GGGGCGGACCGTGAAGCCGAGCACCAGGGCTCCGGTGGTGTCGGCAAGCAGGACGTCGTTTTCGGTGATGCCCCCCACCGCGGTATGGACGATCGTCACCCGACCGCCCTCGCGGGTGATCTTGGACACGCCCTCGCGGATCGCCTCGATGTCGTCGAGCAGCTCGTAGATGATCCGATAGGTGCGAACCTCGACACCGGCGCCTTCTGCCGCCGTGCGGGCCTTGGTGTCGGGCCGGACGGTGAAGCCGAGCACCAGGGCTCCGGTGGTGTCGGCGAGCAGGACATCGTTCTCGGTGATACCGCCCACCGCGGTGTGGACGATCGTCACCCGACCGCCCTCGCGGGTGATCTTGGACACGCCTTCGGTGATCGCCTCGAGGGACCCGTAGGCGTCTGCCTTGATGATGATCGGAAGGTTGGCGTCGTCGGCGGTGCGCAGGTCCTCGAGCAGCTGGGTGAGGCGCTCGGTCGCCGTGGGCAAGGCCAGGTCCGTGTCGCGGATCTCGGTGACCCGATCGGCCGCCTTGGAGCGAGCAGCCTTGTCGTCGTCCATCGCCTCGAAGTAGTCGCCGGCGTTGGGGACTTCGTCCCATCCCATGATGAGCACCGGGGTGCTCGGTGGAGCTTCCTCCACCTGGTTGCCGTTCTCATCGAACATGGCCCGCACACGACCCGGCACCGGGCCGGCCACCAGGGCGTCGCCACGCCGCAGTGTGCCTCGCTGGACGATGACCGTACCGACCGGGCCACGGCCGGTCTCCAGCTGCCCCTCGATGACGGTGCCCGACGCCGGAGCGGTCGGATCGGCGGAGAACTCTTCGAGCTCGGCGATCAGGTCGAGGTATTCGAGCAGCTGATCGATGCCGTCACCGGTGAGAGCGGAGACCTCGGCACTGACCACCTCGCCACCCAACTGCTCGACGACGATGCCGTGCTCGGTGAGCTGAGCACGCACGTTGTGGGGGTCGGCGGTCTCAAGATCCATCTTGTTGATGGCAACGACAATCGGCACCCCTGCGGCCTTGGCGTGGCTGATCGCCTCCGCCGTCTGGGGCATAACACCGTCGTCGGCGGCCACGACGAGGACCACGATGTCGGTGACTTCGGCGCCGCGTGCCCGCAGGGTGGTGAACGCCTCGTGACCAGGCGTGTCGATGAAGGTGATCTTGCGGTCCCCGACCGTCGCCTGATAGGCACCAATGTGCTGGGTGATGCCTCCGGCTTCGCCGGCCACGACGTTGGCCTTGCGGATCGAATCGAGCAGTTGCGTTTTGCCGTGGTCGACGTGCCCCATCACGGTGACCACCGGGGGGCGGGGCCGAAGTTGCGACTCGACCTCGTCATGGACCCGCTTGGGACGAACCGACGATCCCTTCTTCTCGACCGGCTCAGGGGCCGCCTTCTCGACGGTGACGTCATAGCCCAGGGCGTCGCCGACGGTGGCGATCAGGTCGACGGGAATCGGCTGAGTGGCAC
This sequence comes from Acidimicrobiia bacterium, assembly GCA_035514255.1. GTDB lineage: Bacteria > Actinomycetota > Acidimicrobiia > Spongiisociales > UBA11373 > DATKBG01. Next base: position 889 of record DATKBG010000058.1, on the reverse strand, counting down.
CGGCCATCTGACCCCGGGTGACCAACTCGCGAACGACGATGCCGACCGGGCGACGGGTCTGCTCGGCGAACTCGGCGACGGTGATGCCCTCGGTGACGGTGACAGCGCGACGCGGTGCGGGACCTTCGGGGAACTGCGGGCGACCCCGGCGCTTGCCGGCCTTTGCCGGGCCTTTTGGCGCTGCCGCCTCAGCCTCCGGCTCCTCCTCCTCGTCGTCCTCGGCGTCGTCTTCGGCTTCGTCGACGTCGTCGTCTTCGGCCTCGTCGGCTTCGTCGTCCGGTGCTTCTGCCGCCGGCGCCGGGTCAGCAGCGGCGGGAGCGGTCGTCTCCTCGTAGGACAGGCGAACAAGCGCCTCGGAGTCGTCGTCGAGACCAGATGAAGCAGTCTTGACCTCGATACCGAGTTCGATGGCGCGCTCGAGCACATCCTTGGATTCGAGGCCCAGATCCCGGGCCAGCTCGTAGACGCGCATCAATCTCCTCGGACTCGTACGGCGTTCATTGTGCCACGCACCGGGTCACGACCCGGGGGTGGGCTCCTCGTCGTCGGTATCGCCGGGCGCGGCCTCGTCGGCGGCCACATCCTCGATAGCCAACTCCTCGGGCGTAGCGATCTCCTCGGACTCGACCGGCGCCTCGGGCTCTTCGCCTGCCTCGGGCTCAGACTCCTCGGTGTCCGGGCCTTCCTCGTCCGGCGCCTCGGCTTGGTCTTCTGCCTCGGGCGCTGACTCCTCGCCCGACGGCGCTTCCTCGGTCGAGGCCTCCTCGGCTTCGGCATCGGCCGGTGCAGCATCGCCCTCCGCGGCCTCCGTCACCGCCGGGGCCGCCGGGGCCTCAGCTGGCTCGGCGCCGTCTTCCAGGGTTCCGCCAGCGTGCTCGGTCTCCGACTT
>DATKBG010000057.1:0-9963 GCA_035514255.1 Acidimicrobiia bacterium | reverse complement strand
GTGGGTGCCGGGCATCCAGTCGGCCAGCCGGGTCCGCTTGGCGGTGGCCACGGCATCGGCGATCAGGTCCTCGAGTCCCTCACCCACACCACGCAGGTGTTCGTGCCGCATGGAGGTGGCGACCCTGGCGCCGCCGGAGATGTCACACAGCTCCCGGGTGCGGGCCGAGAGATCATAGGTTCCGATCGCTTCGGCGCGCTGCCGGATGGCCGTCTTGTCGAAGGTGAGCAACGGGCGTAGCACCGGGATGTCCACGACACGGTCGAGGGCGACCAGATTGTCGAGGGTCTGTGTCGACACCTGTCCGAGGGCCTCTCCGGTGACGAGCGCCCGGATGGCCGGGTCGTCGCCCGCGATGCGCTCCGCCGTGCGGTACATCGCCGACTTCAGCGCCATCTGGCGGTCCCTTGGCTGGACCCGCTTGGGGATCTCGCTCGCGGCATGCTCGAACTCGACCACGATGAGATCGGCCTGAGAACCGGCTCCGTACTGCTCCCACACGCCGTGGGCGATGCCGGCGGCGTGATCGGCCTGTCCACAGCCGAACGAGAAGTGGAGGTAGTCGACCTCGACGCCGCGCCGCGCCACCTCGAAGGCGGCGACCGGTGAGTCGATGCCGCCGCTGAAGAGGACCAGCGCCTTTCCCTGGGTCCGCAGCGGCAGCCCGCCGACGGCAGGGGTGACGCTCCGGGTCAGATAGGCGGTCTGATCGACGATCCGGACCTTGACCGTGACCTCGGGATGGGACAGGTCGACCCGGTTGCCCCGAGCCGTCAGCCGACTACCGACGGCGATCGCCAGGTCCTGCGAAGTCCAGTCGTGGGTGCCGATGCGCCGCGGACGAACGGCGAACGTGTGCCCATCAACCACGGGGGCGGTCTGCTCGGCGATGGCGTCGGCGAGGGTGTCGAGATCGGTGATGGGGACGACTTCGACGTGCTCGATGGCGGACACCCCGAAGACGCGCGCGGCGCGCTCGGCAGCGTCCGGGCGATCACTGTCGATCTGGAGGCGATGCCCGGCGATCCGCTTGATCGTCGCTCCACCACCGAGCGTCCCGGCCAGATTCTGGACGAGGATGCGGATCATCCGGTTCTGGGTGCGCGTCGACTTGAGGTAGACGTCTGGGTCGATGGCGGCGACGAGCATGGTGCCCCCGGGGCGGTAGAGCGGTGCCCCGAGGATACCGCCCACCGGTCAGCTGGCGAACCAGCCGAGGGCGTCGATCGCCCACAGCACGCCCATCCCGACGGCGATGGTTGCCATGACGTTGCGGGTGCGCCACGCCACGAAGGCGGCGACGGTGCCGGCGACGAAGCGGTCGGTCGCCAGGTCGAAGCTCCCCGACGCGTGGGTGAGGGCGGGCATGGCGATGGCGGCGAGGACGGCGGCGGGTATCAGACGCAGGATGCGGGTCACCAGGGGTGGGATGGCATCGACGCGAGAGAGCGCCGCCAGGAACGAGAAGCGGATGAGGAAGGTCCCGATCCCGATGGCAGCGAGGATCCCCCAGATGGCGAGGGTCGAGTGGCTGGTCACTGCCGACCTCGAGCGATGAGGCCGGCGACGATGCCGATGAGGGCAGCCGTGAGCAGCCCCAGGTTGAGGGGCATGCCCCGCAAGGACGACGCCGCGATCGCAGCGGTGATCGCCGCCACCCGGGTGGCACGATCGGTGATCGCCGGGAACACCAGGGCGATGAACACCAGCGGGACGGCGAAGTCGAGCGACCACTCAGGGGGAACCCCGGTTCCGACGACGACGCCGACGATGGTCGCCGTGTGCCACGTGAGGGCCATCGTCAGGGCTGATCCCAGGTAGAAGGCGTATCGGGAGGTGGCGGGCTCCTCGGTGCGGGCGAACCGGATCGTGCTCATGGCGAATGCCTGGTCGGTGAGCAGGTAGGCGGCGACGGCGCGGCGCCGCACCGACAGGCTGGCGAAAGGCGGGGTGAGCGCAGCGCTGTACATGGCGAAGCGGGCGTTGATCACCCAGGCAGTCAGCACGATCACCAGCGCCGGGCTGCTTCGACCGATCAGGTCCATGGCGGCCAGTTGCGAAGCCCCGGCGAAGATCATCGGTGAGGCGGCCAGCGCCTGCACGGTGGTGAGGCCTGCTTCGACGGCGGCGACCCCGGCGATGAGACCGAACGGGAACACACCGATGACGATGGGGGCGATTGCCCGGACACCTTCGGTGAAAGCGGCGCGGGTCGAGGGGGCGGCTCCGGCGGACATCAGCCGGAGACTACGGGGGTGAGCGAGTGGCCAGCGACCTATTCGCTCACCCCCGACGGCCCGACGCGAGCTCGGTCACCAGCGGAACCGTATTGACCGACCGCTCCTGACCGGGGACGATGGGCGGATGAACGACATCTACGCGCTGGGTAGCGCCTTCGTCGACGAGCAGGCGGCCCAGAGCCCGCTCCTCGCCACCTTTCTCGGGATCGAAGGACACGATCATCTGTGGGACGACTTCTCGCTCGAAGGCAGGCAGGCTCAGGCGGATTTGCGCCGCGACCAACTGCGCCGGGTCGAGGCGGTGGGCCCCGGGGACGACCGTTGGGCCGCAATGGGCGCCCGTGTCGCCGCCGAGTACCTGAAGGACGAACTCATCTGGTACGACGCCGAGGAGCCGCTTCGCCAACTCAACAGCATCGACTGCCCGCTGCAGTCGATGCGGGAGATCTTCGATCACATGTCCCGGGACGACGCCGAGGACTGGGAGAACATCGCCGGTCGACTCGAGGGCCTCGGCGGGGCGATGGCCGCCTATCGGGAGACCCTCGAGGAGGGACGGCGTCGGGGGATGGCGGTCGCCCGACGCCAGGTGGTCGAGTGCATCCGCCAGGCGGGCAACTTCGCCAGCGACCGGTCGCCCTTCACCGCTCTCGCTGCCGAGGCGGAGGGTGTCGGTGACGACGGGATTGCCACGCGAGTGGCCGCGGGCGCGGTGGCGGCTCGGGCCGCCTACGCGGAGTTCTCCGAGTACCTGGAGTCCACCTACCTGCCGTCGGCGGTCGAGGCTGACGGGGTCGGGCGCGACCGGTACGTGACCCTGGCCAGTCACTACCTGGGCGACGACCTCGATCCCGACGCGACCTACCGGTGGGGGTGGCACGAGATCTCCCGCCTGCGCCGCCGGATGCAAGCAGTGGCCCAGGAGATCCTCGCCGGGGCCTCGCTGCCCGAGGTGCTCGAGGTGCTCGCCACCGACCCGGATCGGGCGGCACACAGCCAGGAGGAGTTCCGCGATCTCATGCAGGCGCGCCTCGAAACGGCGCTCACCGACCTCGAGGGTGTGCACTTCGAGGTGCCCGAGCCGATCCGCCGGGTCGACGTCCGGATGACACCACCCGGTGGGGCGTTGGGTGCCTACTACATGAGTCCCAGCGAGGACTTCAAGCGCCCCGGCGCCGTGTGGTGGTCGAAAGGCGATCTCACCGTCATCCCCCTGTTTGATGAGGTGAGCACCGCCTACCACGAGGGCTTCCCCGGCCACCACCTCCAGACGGGTCTGCAGATGACCGCCGGCGAACGGGTGACCCGATTCCAGAAGCTCCTGGTGTGGTACTCGGGGTCTGGAGAAGGGTGGGCGCTCTACGCCGAGGACCTCATGGAGGAGCTGGGCTACCTGGAGAAGCCGGACTACCTGATGGGGAAGCTCGCCTCCGAGATGCTGCGGGCATGTCGTATCGTCATCGACATCGGGGTCCACCTCGACCTGGTCATCCCGGGGGATCAGCCCTTCCATCCCGGAGAGCGCTGGTCTTTCGACGCCGCCGTCGAGATGCTGCGGGACTGGGCGGCACAGGGCCCTGAGTTGGCTCTCTCCGAGGCCAACCGTTACTTCGGATGGCCGGCGCAGGCCATCGCCTACAAGATCGGTCAGCAGACGATCCGTGACCTTCGCGCCGAGGCCCAGCAGCGCGACGGATCGGGATTCGACCCGAGGGCATTCCATGCCCGAATGCTCGAGATCGGGTCACCCAGCCTCCGGCTCCTCAAGGAGCATATGAGAGGCGACGCTGCAGGCCGCTGACTGACGCTTGTCTGGCCATGAGCTATGAGCTGTCTGGCTCTGAACGCAGGGTGAGGTCGATGGCCATCCACACGGTCTTAGACAGGGGATAGAACAGGATCGGCACGGTGGCGGTGACCGCGATCGTCGCCGCCGACACCAGGCCCCAGGGCGGTGTGGGCCAGGTGGCGACGATGGTGCCGACGAAGACGACGGCGAAAGCGGCGATCGTCGCCCCGGTGTTGATGGCGATGGCGCCGAGCCAGTAGCCCTCCTCGCGCTCGAACAGGAGGGCGCATCGCGGGCAGTCCTTCCGCAGCCGCCACCAGCCCTCGAAGATGCCCTCGCTGCCACAGCGGGGGCAACGGCGTCGCAGGGCGCGGAACAGGCGTCGGGTCACGGCGTCGATTCTGGCGCACTCCGGAAGCCTGCTTGTTGTGCGGTCCCAGGATCGCTCACGATGCGATGGCACCACGGTCTCACCCCGCTCGCCCTCACCCTGCTCGCCGTGGGATGACGCCGGTAACGGGTAACTTCTTCTCATGCGGCTCACCGTTCTCGGATCCAGCGGCACCTACGCCGTCCCCGACCTCCCGGCCTCCGGGTACGTGGTTACGGCGGGCGACACGGAAGTGCTGCTCGATCTCGGGTTCGGCGTCTTCCCGGCACTCCGACGGCGAGCGAGTGTCCCTTCGGCCATCGTGCTCAGCCATGAGCATCCCGATCACTGTGTCGATCTCTTCGCGCTGTTCAACGCGTTGCGTTTCGAACTCCCGGAGCCACCCGGCATCCCGGTTATGTGCCCGCAGAGCCTCCTCGACAAGATCTCAGGCTTCCTCGAGGCCGACCGCGCTCACGACCTGCACCGGGTGTTCTCCTTCGACCCGGTCAGCCCCGGGGACGAGCGCACGGTGGGGTCCTTCCTGCTCCGGTTCGGGGCATCGGTGCACCCCGTGCCCGCCCTGATCACCCGTCTCGAGGCCGCCGGGCGATCCATGGTGTACAGCGGTGACACCGGGCCCGGCAGCGACCTGGACGTACTGGCCACCGGCGTCGACCTGCTGCTGTGCGAGGCGAGCATGCTGGGGGTGCCCGCCGAGGGCAGGTATCCGCATCACTTGTTCGCCGTCGAGGCCGGCGAGGCCGCGGCCCGCGCCGAGGTCGGCCGACTGATCGTGACCCATGTGCCCCCTAACCTCGACCCGACGGTCGCGGTCGACGAAGCGGCAGCCGCCTATCCCGGCCCGATCGAACATGCCGTCCCCGGAATGGAGATCGAGTGGTGACCGACCGGCAAGCCGACGAACTGCGCCCGATCGTGGTCACGCGCGGGTACACCGAAATGACCCCCGGCGCGGTCCTCATCGAAGTCGGGAGGACGCGGGTGCTGTGCACCGCGTCGTTCGACAGCGATGTACCGGGTTGGATGCGAGATGCCGGCAAGGGCTGGCTCACCGCCGAGTACTCGATGCTGCCGGGATCGAGTCCGCAGCGAGTGTCGCGGGGCGCCATCAGCGGGGGCCGGACCAAGGAGATCCAGCGTCTCATCGGTCGCTCGCTGCGGTCGGTGGTCGACCTGAGCCAGATGGCTGACACCACCCTGCGCATCGACTGCGACGTGCTCCAGGCCGACGGCGGCACCCGAACGGCGTCCATCACGGGGGCCTGGGTGGCCGTCAAAGACGCGGTGGCGGCAGGGCTCGCCTCCGGCTTGATCCAGCAGGATCCGGTGACCGACCACTGCGCCGCGGTGAGTGTCGGCATCGTCGACGGTGGGGTCGTTCTCGACCTGGAGTACGAGCAGGACGCCAACGCCGAGGTCGACATGAACGTGGTGATGACCGGCGCCGGCGGCATCGTCGAAGTCCAGGGAACGGCGGAGGGTCGCACCTTCAGCCGCTCCCAACTCACTGAGATGCTCGACCTGGCCGCTGGCGGCATCGAGCGCCTCATCGACGCGCAGCGCGCCGCTCTCGAGGCATGACTCTCCGCTTCGTCCTGGCGACGAAGAACCCGTACAAGGTGGAGGAGATGACAGCCATCCTCGCCCGTCTGCTCCCGCAGGCCGAGATCGTCGGCGGCCTCGACTGGCCTGAGGTCGACGAGACGGGAACCACCCTCGAGGACAACGCCAGGCTCAAGGCGCGGGCCGTGTCGTCGGCGACCGGGCTTGCCGCCCTCGCCGATGACACCGGGTTGGAGGTGGACGCGCTCGACGGCGCTCCAGGGGTGTACGCCGCACGGTTCGCTGGCGCCGATGGCGACCATGCCGCCAATCGGGATCTGTTGCTGCGGCGCCTAGAAGGCGTCGACGATCGCCGCGCCCGCTTTCGGACCGTGATGCTCCTCGCCCACCCGGACGGCTCTGAGATCGCGGCCGAGGGCGTGCTGGAAGGCACGATCACCTCGGAGGAGCGCGGCCAGAGGGGATTCGGCTACGACCCCCTGTTCGCGGTGGAGGGCCGTACGCTGGCGGAGATGACCGACGATGAGAAGAATGCGCTGAGCCACCGCTTCGCTGCCCTCGAGGCGCTTGCCGTCGCGCTCGGTGACCGCGCGGAATGAGCCGGCTTGCGGTCGCGCTCCTGTTCGGGATCGCCGTGGGGTGCTCGGGAGGCACCCCCGACACCTCGATTCCGGGTGCGACGGAGACGACCGGCACCTCCGGCATCCCATCCACCACCGGCGCCGTGCCCGATGACCCCGGGTGTCGGGTGGCCGTTTCGGGTTTCGAGGAGCGCACCTGGGACGGAGCCGACGAGCCGGGCACGTTCACCTCTGACCACTGGTGGTCCGAGGAGGACCTCCGGGATGCCTATGCCGAGATCGCCATCCAGGGCGACCCCACGTTCGAGGAGCTTCGCGCCGAGGGATACCCGGTGCTCACCTTCTTCTTGCTGCGCTGCATCGGCCCCGAGGGCGACGTGGTGGCCATCTCGGTCTCGGAGCTGACGGTCGCCGAGAGCATTCCCATGGGCGCGGCCAGTTACCTAATCACCGGGGGCGAGCACCTGCCCGGTCACACACCCGCCGGAGAGTTCGAGGCGACCTACGTCCCGTGGTCAGAGACCCAGTGGGCGCAGGTCGGGGTGGGTGAGCTGGTGATCGACTCATGGACGGCTGAGGAGATCACCGGGACCTTCGCGTTCACCGCCGAGGAGCGGTTCAGCGGGGGTGGCGACAGCGTGGAGGTGACGGGGGCGTTCCGGTTGACCTGCATCGGAAGCGGGGCGTGCGGCTAACCGGAGTACTTGGTATTTGGTATTTGGTATTTGGTGTTTGGTATTTGGTACGGCCGTCGGAGACGGCCATCGAGTGCGGGTGGTGGGACTCGAACCCACATCGGGAAAACCCACCGGATCCTAAGTCCGGCGCCTGTACCAATTCGGCTACACCCGCTCGCGGGGAATCGCGTTCGAACCAGGTCGTGGGTCGCCTGGGATTCGAACCCAGAACCTGCGGATTAAGAGTCCGTTGCTCTGCCGTTGAGCTAGCGACCCGGTGCGAGGATAGTGGTGGGCCGCGGCGACGCGAACTGGCGCGCCAGGGCCTCTACCCAAGCCATCGCGCGGATCCACGCATCCGCGCTGCGCCGCACCGTCACTCGGCAAACGCCGTGCGGGAGACGGTTGTTTCGGTGTCCGGTCCCTCGCGGCTTGATGTACGTCTTGTGAAAGTCCGGGTCGATCAGACCCAGCTGATCTGCCCAATGCAGGCGCGCTCTAGGCTCGTCATTGCCCTCATGCAGGTGAAGGGCGAGGACCAGGTCGGCGGACGGCATCAGGTATCGGTCCACCCACCCCACGAACAGCCGGAGAGCCGCGGCATCGGTATTGGCCAGTGCGAGCACGCGTTTCGTCTTGCCGCCCTCGGCCCAATACAGCGCCGTTCCAGCGGCCCAGAACGAGTCGCCGATCAGCCCGGCCGCTTCTTCCAATCCTGATCGTCGGATCGCCGCAACCGCCTCACGGCGAGCTCGCTGCGTGTCGACGGGGATCCCGCTCCTCACCCCCGGCGGGCGCCGCGTCCTGATGGCTGCGATCTGCTGCGGCTGGAGTCGCATGTCCTTGCACCAGCCGGCGAGGGTTCCCTTTGGAACCGGTATCAGCTCCATGATCTCTCCGTAGGTCAGGCCGAGCGACCGGAGCGCACGACCCAACTCTGCTCGCTCCCAACGGCTGAGGTCTGCCCAGCGGTGCGCCTCTGCCTTGAGTGGTTCGGGAATCGGGATCATCCCCGGAATGTACGTGTTGCGAGTGACAGTTCCAGTACCGCTCGCTGGCACAATGGGCAGGTACGGGCTGTAGCGCAGCTTGGTTAGCGCGCGGCGTTTGGGACGCCGAGGTCGCCGGTTCAAATCCGGCCAGCCCGACGAGGACGGAAAACTGGGCGTTCCAGGACATGACGGTTCGCGAAGGGCGCGCAACTATCCTGTGTTCAGCGCGGGTGTAGCTCAATGGTAGAGCCCCAGCCTTCCAAGCTGGTTGTGAGGGTTCGATTCCCTTCACCCGCTCGCAGGCCCCGCCCCTGTAGCTCAGAGGACAGAGCAGGAGCCTTCTAAGCTCTTGGTCGGGGGTTCGAATCCTCCCAGGGGCACCGAGCCGCCTTCGGCGGCGGTTGCCCGTTGCCCGTCTCCCGTCGCCTGTCTGGTCACGAGCCATGACATACGAGCTACGAGCCGACGGATGACGGTGGCCCGCTGGCGGTCCACCCTCCCAGCACCGGTAGGATTGGGTCTCCGATGCACTTCGCATCGGTTCATGGTGGCCGTAGCTCAGCCAGGTTAGAGCGCCAGGTTGTGGTCCTGGAAGTCGGGGGTTCGAATCCCCTCGGTCACCCCGAAGGTGGGGCGGCTGATGCCGTCCCACGATGCTGTCGAGGAGGCGCGTGGCCAAAGTCAAAGAGGTCGGACCGTTCGAACGGATGCTCACCGTCACGATCGATCCGGAGTCGTTCGCCGCGGCCCGCAAGAAGGCGGCGGCGAACCTGACCAAGGATCGCAAGATCAAGGGCTTCAGGGAGGGCAAGGCCCCGATCAAGATCGTCGAGTCGGTTGTTGGCGCCGAGGCCCTCGACCGCGAGGCGGTCGACGAGGCGCTGCCCAAGGTTCTGGCCGCGGCCATCGCCGACACCGACCTGCGTCCGGTCGTGTACCCCCGCCTCATGGACGTTCGCTACGCAGACGGCGGCGCCGAGGCTGATGTCGTCATCACCCTGTGGCCGACCGTGTCCAAGCTGCCCAAGTACAAGGGGCGCAAAGTGACCGTGGAGCGCCCGGTGGTGACGGACACCGACATCGACGCCCAGGTCGACGCGATGCGCGAGCAGTTCGCCGAACTCGACGAGGTGCAGCGCGAGGGCTTCGACGGCGACCACGTGCTGGTCGACATCGCCACCTCGTCCGGCGGCGAGCAGGTGGCGGCGGGCTCCACCAATGACCTGCTCTATGAGATCGGCTCCGCCAGCCTCTTCGACGGCATGGACGATGCGCTGCGCGGTGTTGGCGCCGGGGGCATCGTGTCCTTTGACACCGTGCTCCCCGAGGCGATGGGACCGGACGGCGGCAAGCAGGCTGCCGTCCGGTTGCTCGTCAAGAAGGTCCACGCCCGTCGGCTTCCGGAGCTCACCGACGAGTGGGTGGATGATGTCACCGAATTCGAGACCGTGGCGGCGATGCGGGCGAGGCTCGCCGACGACATCCAGAAGATCTACGACCGTAACGCCTGGCAGCGCCTTTCTGAGCGTGTCGTCGCCGATCTCACCGAGGATCTCAAGGTGGATCTGCCGGACGCGCTGGCGACTGCCGAGATGGAGTCGGTGTTCCACCGCTTTGCTCACCGGTTGGAGCGACAGGGGGTGACCGTGGAGCAGTACCTGCAGCTGACCGGTCAGACCTCGGAGGCGTTCAGTGCCGATCTGCGCTCCCAGGCAGAAGCGAACCTC
>DATKBG010000056.1:0-11203 GCA_035514255.1 Acidimicrobiia bacterium | reverse complement strand
CCCACCTCGTCGAGGGTGAAAGCCTCCAGGGCGACCACGGCCAGGTCCAGCTCGGCGGCGCGGCGCAGCGCCGACAGCGCCACCGTCACCGGGTAGAAGCCCTCGTCCTCGGAGCCGCGCCGAGCGGCGCTGGCGTCGATTTCCCCGGCGAGCAGGTCCACCGGATGATCGCCGCCGAGGTCGGGGGCGTCGACGAGCGCGTCGGTACCTTCGGGGGAGAGCATGGCCCGCGCCGTGTCGAGGGCGCGTTGCAGATCGTTGACGTCGAAGGCCCACGGCTCACCGTCGTCGTCGGTGGGGAACTCGGCGAACATCTCCAGGTCGTCGAGATATGCGATACCCACGACTCGCCCTTCCTCGACGAACTCGACGACTTCCATGTCCCAATCGCCCTCGTCGGGCTCGCGAACGTGAAGATCAGTCATGAAGCGCACTGGGTGAGTAGTTCGGGGCCGGGAGTCAACATCTTGTACTTGGTACTTGGTACTTGGCACTTGGCCTTTTGCTGCTCATCACTCGCTACTCGCTACTCGCTACTCGCTACTTCTTGTCCGGGTAGTCCCTCGCCTGGGGGCCGTTGTAGATCTGGCGGGGGCGCCCGATCCGGGATTCGGGGTCCTGGCTCATCTCGCGCCACTGGGCGATCCAGCCGGGGAGCCGACCCATGGCAAACAGCACCGTGAACATGTGGGTCGGGAGGCCGAGCGCCCGGAACATGAGTCCCGAGTAGAAGTCCACGTTGGGGTACAGGCGCCGCTCGACGAAGTAGTCATCTTCGAGGGCCACCTGCTCGAGTCCCTTGGCGATCTCGAGCAATGAGTCGTCGACGGAACCCCGCTCCAGGATGTCCGAGGCGACCTCTTTGAGGATGCGGGCCCGCGGGTCGTAGTTCTTGTAGACGCGGTGCCCGAAGCCCCACAGCCGGAAGGGATCGTTGGGATCCTTCGCCTTGGCCACGTATTTGTTGTAGTCACCGCCGTCGTCGGCGATCCGCTCCAACATCTCCACGACCGCCTGATTGGCGCCACCGTGGAGGGGTCCCCACAGGGCGCTCATCCCGGCGGCCACCGAGGTGAACAGGTTCGCCCGGCTCGACCCGACGAGGCGGACGGTGGAGGTCGAGCAGTTCTGGCCGTGATCGGCGTGGAGGATGAGCAGCAGGTCGAGCGCCTTGGCCATCACCGGATCGACCTCGTACTCCTCGACGGGTAGCGAGAACATCATGTGCAGGAAGTTCGCCGCGTAACCGAGGTCGTTGCGTGGGTAGCGATACTGCTGTCCGATCGACTTCTTATAGGCGAAGGCGGCGATGGTCGGGATCTTGGCGATGAGGCGCAGTGCTGCCTGCTCGACCGCGTGGGGGTCGGTGGGATCCTGGAACTCGGGGTAGAACGTCGACATGGCGTTGGTCGCCGACGAGAGGATCGCCATCGGATGCGCCCGGCGCGGGAAGGCGTCGAACAGCGGCTTCATTTCCTCGTTGAGCAGCGTGTGCACCGTCACGGAGTGGCGGTAGCTCTCCAGTTCGTCGGCTGAGGGAAGCTCGCCGTGGAAGAGCAGGTAGGCGACCTCCAGGAAGGTGGCTTTCTCGGCGAGTTGTTCGATCGGGTATCCCCGATACAGGAGCTTGCCGGCGCCACCGTCCACGAACGAGACGCCGCTACGGGTCCCCGCGGTGTTGGCGAAGCCGTAGTCGAGCGCCAGCAGGCCGGCTTCGTCACGCAGGTTCGTGATGTCGACACCGGGGAAGCCGAGGGTCGGCTCGACGTACGGGAGGTCGATGGTTCGACCCTCGAAGTCGAGTCGGGCGGAGCGGTCTTTGGTCATGCGTTCTCCTGGGCTGCTGTGATAACTCTCTGCGTCTCCTGGGGCGGCGCCTCTTCGTAGCGGGCCAGCTCCATCGTGAACGACCCGCGTCCGCTGGTGATCGACCGCAGGTCGATCGAGTAGCGCTGCATCTCGGCCAGCGGCACCTCGACGGTGATGACGCGGCTGCCACCGTCGGCATCCATCCCGAGCACGCGGCCCCGCTTCGAGTTGAGGTCCCCGATGACGTCGCCCATCAGATCCTCGGGTACCCGGACGGTCACCCGCATCACCGGCTCGAGGAGTCCGGCGTTGAGCTCGTGGGCGGCCGCTCGGACCGCCATGATCCCCGCCATTCGGAAGGAGAGCTCATCCGAGTCCACGGCGTGGTACTTGCCGTCGTAGACAGTGGCGCGTACGTCGACCACCGGATATCCGGCGAGGATGCCCCGGTCGAGCGCCTCCTGGATGCCCTTGTCCACGGCGGGGAGATACTGCTTCGGGATCGAACCGCCCTTCGTCTCGTTGACGAACTCGTATCCGGTACCGGTCGGGAGCGGCTCGAAACGAACGTTGGCCACACCGAACTGTCCCCGCCCTCCCGACTGCTTCTTGTGCTTGCCTTCGACGTCGGCGGTGCCCCTGATCGTCTCCCGGTAGGGGATCCGGGGCAGGCTGGTGTCGACTTCGACGCCGAACCGGTGGGCGAGCCGCTCGATTGAGACTTCGAGGTGGGCATCGCCCTGGCCCGAGAGGATGGTCTCGTTGGTGGCCAGGTTGCGTTCCACCCGCAGTGTTGGGTCACCGTCGACGATCCGCTGGAGCGCCGTGGACAGCTTCTCCTCGTCGTGCGCGGTGCGCGGGGAGATGGCCAGGGACATGGTCGGCGCTGGCATCGGAACTGGCTCGATGACCACGCTCAGCGATGGCGATCGCAGGGTGTCGCCGGCGAGAGTGGCTTCGAGTTTGCCAACGGCAGCGATCTGCCCCTCCTCGACCTTGGAGGTCTCGGTGTGCTCTTTGCCGCGCATGGTGAACACGTGGTGCATGCGACCGGTGGCCGAACGTTGCGGGTTGTGCAGGTCCATGTCGAGGGTGACCTCACCGCGGAACACCCGGAACAACGAGATGCGCCCCACGTAGGGGTCCGACATCGTTTTGAAAACGTAGGCGACCGTCCCGGTGTCGGGGAGGGGGTCACCGGAGACCGTGGGCGGATGAGGACGCTCGGATGGCCGGGGCCCGTAGTCGACGATGAACTGGGCGAGGCGGTCGACGCCGATCAGCTCGGTGGCCGATCCGCAGAGGACCGGGAAGGCCTCCCCATTGACCATGCCGCGGTGCATCCCGGCGATGAGCTCGTCCGGCCCCGGCTCGGTGCCATCGAGGTAGGCCTCGAGCATCGCCTCGTCCGTCTCAACGATCGCCTCCACGAGCGCCACATGGCCTGCTTCGACCTCGTCATGGATGTCGTCGGGGACCTCACTCTGGGTCGCTTTCGGACCGCCTTCGTAGGTGTGGGCGACCCCGCGACCCAGCGTGGCGATGCCGCGGAGGGATGCTTCCTGGCCGATCGGAACCCAGAGTGGCGCGATCCGGTTGCCGAACCTCGCCTTGAGCTGGGAGACCACGCGGCGATAGTCGCTGCGCTCCCGGTCGAGTTTGTTGACGAAGACGGCGCGGGAGATGCCTTCGTCGCCGGCCAGCCGCCAGATCTCCTCGGTCTGCACCTCGACGCCGTCGACACCCGACACCACGAACAGGGCGAGGTCGGCGGCGCGCAGGGCGGCGCGTACCTCGCCGATGAAGTCGGAGATCCCCGGGGTATCGATCAGGTTGATCCGGTGTCTCTGCCAATCGAGGGGGGCCATGGCCAGACTGACCGATGATCCCCGGTCGACTTCCTCGGCTTCGAAGTCGGTGACGGTGTTGCCGTCCTCGACGCGTCCCATGCGGCTGGTGACGCCGGCGACATGGAGCAGAGCCTCGGCGAGAGTGGTCTTGCCGGCGCCGCCATGGCCGACGAGGACGACGTTTCTCACCTGATCCGAGCCCATCAAACCTCCCGTGTGCCGGTCGAGAGTCTAGTGAGGGCATGGGTCGGCCCCGCCTGTGGTAGGTTCGCCTCGAGGTGGACCGTTGCTCGACCTACTAGCGCGAAAGAGGGTTTCTCGGGCGGTCGACCCGTTCGCTCGCTTCGTCTCCAAAGTCGGCCTGACCCCCACGATGATCACGCTGCTCGGCTTCGTGATCTCACTCGTCGGCGCCTTCCTCATCGGCTCCGGGAGGCTGTCCGTCGGCGCTCTTGTGGTGAGCTTCGGCGCATTGCTCGACGTGCTCGACGGTGTCCTGGCGCGGCTCACCGGAGCCGAGACGAGACGGGGGGCACTCCTCGATTCGTTCACCGACCGCCTCGGCGAGGTGGCCATGTGGACCGGACTCGCGTACCACCTCGGGACGATTCCCGACCCGACGCTGGTGACGGTGTCGATCGTCGCCGTGTGCGGCTCCCTGCTGGTTCCGTTTCTTCGCGCCAAGGCAGAGTCCGATGGAGTGGAGGGGCGCGGCGGTCTGTTCGGCCGCGCCGAGCGTCTGATTGTCTTCGGGCTCGGGGTCGGACTCGCCGGTTTCGGACTGCCAACCCTGCAGGGCGCGGTGTGGATCCTCGCCGTGGGGACCTGGCTGACCGTGGGACTGCGGTTCCGCACCATCTGGCGGCAGCTCGACGAGTGAGAGACCGCCTCGGTTACGCCGTCTATCGGGTCTTGTCGGGTCTGTTCGGGTTGCTCCCCGAGCCGGTGATGCGGCGCATGGGGCACGGCATCGGCTGGGCGGCGTCGTTCATCGCCCGACGACGCTTTGCCATGGCGGTGCGACATCAGACACGCGTGCTCGGCTCCAGCGCCGATGCGCGCCGATCGGCCCGACGGGTGTTCATTCACTACGGCCGGTACTGGGCGGAAGTCTTCTGGATGCGAGCCCGGCGACGCGAAGCGGCTCTGGCCCGCACGCAGATGGACGGCGTCCACAACCTCCACGACGCGGTGGCCACCGGGCGTGGCGTCGTCCTCGCCCTGCCCCACATGGGCAACTGGGAAATCGGCGGCCTGAGGGCGGCACGCGAGGGGGCGCGTGTGCTCGCTGTCGCCGAGGACCTGGGCAACCAGCACATCGTGCGGTGGTTCATCGAGATGCGGGCGATGCTGGAGATCGACATCGTCATCGCCCGGGCCGGTTCCGGCGTCTCCAGGGCGTTGCTCGATCGACTCAACAACGGTGGGGTCATCGCGCTGCTCTGCGACCGAGACATCGGCGGGAAGGGAATCCCTGCGGTGGTCTTCGGCGAGCCGACCACCCTCCCGGCAGGGCCGGTGGCGCTCGCCGACCGATCCGGGGCCGTGCTGCTCCCGGCGGGTACCTATTTCAACGAAGGCGCCGGTCACCGCTTCGATATCCACCCACCTCTCGAGATCCCCGACCTCCCCGACTCCGGGGCGCGGGTGGCTGCGGGAACGCAGCGACTTGCCGAGGTGATGGAGGAGATCATTGGCGTGGCGCCGGAGCAATGGCATCTGGTGCAGCCGAACTGGCCCAGCGATCGGGAGGTGTGATGCGGGTCGCCGTCGTCTCTCCCTATGCCTTCGACGAGCCTGGAGGTGTTCAGGACCAGGTGACCAGGATCGTCGCCTGGCTGCGCGGTGCCGGCCACGAAGCCTGGGCGGTCGCTCCGGGAGCCGGGGGACCCGAGGGCACCCGCCACGTGGGTCGCTATCGGACCGTTCCCACCAATCGATCGCGGGCCCCCGTGGCCATCGACCCGAGGGTGGCCCGGCGGGTGGCTCGTGCCGTCGCCGACGCCGATGTCGTGCACCTTCACGAGCCGTTCATGCCGATGGTGTCGCTGGGAACCCTGTCGGCCGCGGCGCCGCCGATCGTCGCCACCTTCCATGCCAACCCGGAGGGAGCCGCTCGACGGGTGTACCGGCTGGCGAGGCCGTTGCTGCGGCGTCTCGGCGGTCGGATCGCGGTGGCGACCGCGGTGAGCGCCGTCGCCGCCGCTGCAGTGGAGGGTGTGGTCTCCGTCCGTATCATCCCCAACGGCATCGACCTCGAGGACTATCGCCCCGGCGACGATCCTCCATCCCGGGCGGGCGTTCTCTTCATCGGTCGTGACGAGCCGCGCAAAGGCCTCGACGTGCTGCTCCAGGCATGGCCCCTGATCCGCAGCCGCCACCCCGGCGTCGAACTGACCGTCGCCGGGGCCGTCCGGGAGTCGGGCCCCGAAGGTGTCACGTTTCTCGGTCGCGTCGCCGACGAGCGGAAGCGGGAACTGCTCGCCTCGGCTTCCGTGCTGGCGGTGCCCAACCTGGGCGGAGAAAGTTTCGGCATCGTCGGCCTCGAGGGCCTGGCTTCGGGGTGCGTGGTCGTTGCCTCGGATCTCGACGCCTTCCGGGCTGTGTGCGCCGACGCCGCTCTGTACGCCAGGGCGGGGGACCCGGTGGACCTGGCGGCGGCGGTCAACAGCCTCCTCAGCGACCCGTCTCTGCGGGCCGACCTGGGAGCGCGCGCCCTGCGTCGCTCACGCCAGTTCGGTCGCGGTGTCGTGCTGGGTGCCTACCTGCTGGCCTACGAAGATGCCCTCGCCGCCCGCCGCTGAGGACCCGCTGAGCCCCCACGGCGGTACACTCGGCGGTCAGATCGACCAAGGAGCCTCGATGGAGCGCGGAACCGACCGCGTGAAGCGCGGGTTGGCGGACATGCTCAAGGGTGGCGTGATCATGGACGTCACCAACGCCGATCAAGCGAAGATTGCCGAGGAGGCCGGAGCGGTCGCCGTCATGGCCCTCGAGCGGGTACCTGCCGACATCCGTCGCGACGGCGGGGTGGCTCGTATGGCGGACCCGACGAAGGTCGAAGAGATCATGGAAGCCGTCTCCATCCCGGTGATGGCCAAGGTCCGCATCGGCCACTTCGTCGAGGCACAGATCATCCAGGCGCTCGGGGTCGACTACATCGACGAGAGCGAGGTCCTCACCCCCGCCGACGAAGCGCATCATGTCGACAAGTGGGCGTTCACCGTGCCGTTCGTGTGTGGCGCCCGTGATCTCGGCGAGGCCCTGCGTCGAATCGGTGAGGGAGCCGCGATGATTCGCACCAAGGGTGAGGCCGGCACCGGCAACGTCGTCGAGGCAGTCCGGCACATGCGCACCATGAACGACGGGCTGCGGAGCGTCCAGTCGATGGATCCGGAACAGCTGATGGGCGCGGCCAAGGACCTCGGTGCCCCGTTCGACCTGGTTCAGGAGGTGGCCGAGACCGGCCGACTGCCGGTGGTCAACTTCGCCGCCGGCGGACTGGCCACGCCGGCCGATGCCGCCCTCATGATGCAACTCGGTTGCGACGGCGTGTTCGTGGGGTCGGGCATCTTCAAGTCGGGAGACCCGGCAGCTCGTGGTCGCGCCATCGTCGATGCGGTCACCCACTTCAAGGACCCCCAGATCCTTGCCAAAGTGTCCCGAGGGATCGGCGAGCCGATGGTCGGGATCGAGATCGACACCTTGTCGCCTGAGGAACGGCTCCAGAACCGGGGTTGGTGATGCGGGTTGGCGTCCTCGCCCTGCAGGGCGACTTTCGCGAGCACATCGCGGTGCTGGAATCCCTCGGCGCCGAGATCGTCGAGGTCCGGCTGCCGGAACACCTCGACGGCATCCAGGCCCTCGTCTTCCCCGGCGGCGAGTCGACGACGATCGGGCTCCTCGCCGAGCGATACGGCCTGGTCGAGCCGCTGCGCGACGCGATCGCCGATGGCCTGCCCGTGCTCGGCACCTGCGCGGGGATGATCTTCCTGGCGGCCGGCACCACCGAGTCGCGGCCGCAGGTGTTGCTCGGAGTCCTCGATGTGATCGTCCAGCGCAACGCCTTTGGGCGCCAGGACATGTCGTTCGAGGTCGATCTGACGGTCACGGGCGTGGACGGACCGGTACGCGCCGTGTTCATCCGGGCGCCCTGGATCGAAAAGTACGGCGACGCGGTCGAGGTGCTCGCCACCGTCGACGATCACCCGGTGATGGTCCGTCAGGCCAACATCCTCGCCACCTCCTTCCACCCCGAAGTAGCAGGAGAGACCAGGGTGCACGAGATGCTCATCGGACTCGCGCAGGACCGGAAGTGAGCGATCTGGTGCTTTCCCCCCTTTCACTCCGAGTACTTGGTACTTGGTATTTGGTGAGCGCGCGGTACCAAGTACCAAATACCAGATACCCGCGACTGCTCCGACGCGATCAGGTGGCTCGCCCCCGCACCTCCGACGCGAGGAGGTGGCGCTGATGTCCGGCCACTCCAAATGGTCGACGATCAAGCACAAGAAGGGGGCGAAGGACGCTCAGCGGGGGAAGGTCTTCGCCAAGCTCGCTCGGGCCATCGAGGTAGCCGCCCGGGAGGGTGGGGGCGACACGGCGGCGAACGCTGCGCTCTCGCAGGCGGTAGACAAGGCCAAGGGCCACTCCATGCCCAACGACAACATCGAGCGGGCGATCAAGCGTGGCACCGGTGAGGTCGAGGGTGCCGTCTACGACGAGATCTGGTACGAGGGCTACGCCCCGGGGGGAGTGGCCCTGTACGTCCAGGTGCTCACCGACAACCGGAACCGGGCCGCTTCCGCCACCCGCTCGACCTTCACCAGAAACGGTGGCAGTCTCGGCGAGCCCGGCTCGGTGGCCTACCTGTTCGAGACCAAGGGGTATTTCCTGGTCGCCGGCGACGAGGACGAGGTGATGGCCGCGGTGATCGACGCCGGAGTGGACGACATCCGAGTCTCCGGGGACCAGGTGGAGGTGATCGCCGAGGTCGGCGATTTCGCAGCGATCCGGTCAGCGCTGGAGGTCGGTGGTTTCGATATCGAAACCGCGGAGATCACCAGGATCCCGACGGTGACGGTGCCCCTGGACGAAGCAATGGCGCGCTCGGTGCTCCGCCTGGTCGATGCGCTGGAGGACCTGGACGACGTGCAGGCGGTGTACGGCAACTTCGAGCTCTCCGACGAGGTGCTGGAGGCGGTCGCCGGGTGAGGCAGTGCGGTCGCCGGTGTGGCATGCTCGCAGGGTGAACGACGGACTATCCGATGCCCTCCGGCACAACAGCTGGGCCACCGCGACGTTGCTTTCGGCCTGCTCCGGGTTGTCGGCCGAGGAGCTCGAGGCGACCGCGGTCGGCACCCACGGTGGAATCGCCGCCACCTTCGCCCACATCGTGTCTTCGGAGGGCTACTACTACCGGCGTCTCACCGGGGAGCAGCCTGACTGGCTCGAAGGAGCGACCGACTGCCGCGATCTCGACCGGATCGGGGGCTGGAACGACGACCTGACGGCGCGTTGGGAACGGCTGCTTTCGGACCCCTTCGATGCAGAGATCACGAGCGAGGTGACCTGGCACGACGGCGGCGTTCGCGATGTGCCCGCGGGGGTCGTCATGGCGCAGGCCATCCACCACGGAACGGATCACCGATCGCAGATCTGCACGATCCTCACTTCGATCGGGATCGACCCACCGCATCTTGGGCTGTGGGACTGGGCCGAAGCCACGGATCGCGCACGACCACGACCCAGGTGAAGCCCGATGGTCAATCCCTGGACGGGGGCCGCCCGACAGGTACACTATCGAACATATGTTTGTCCTCGGGATCGACCCCGGGCTGTCGACGACCGGGTACGGGATCGTCGACGTCCGTGCCGCCAGCGTGAAGATGGTCGCCGCCGGGACGATCCGCACCGACCCGGCGGCCCCAGTCGCCAGCCGGTTGGCCGAGTTGCATGCCGACGTGGTCTCCCTGATCGTCGACCACGCGCCCGAGGAGCTGGCGATCGAAGAGGTCTTCGTCAACCGGAACCTGCAGACGGCGACGACCGTGGGGCGAGCTTCGGGAGTGGTGATGTTGGCCGCGGCAATCGCCGGGATTCCGGTCTACGAATACACCCCAACGGCAGTCAAGCGCGCCGTGACCGGGAGCGGTCGCGCCGGCAAGGCTCAGGTGGAGACGATGGTGAGCCGACGCCTCGGAGTCGCCACGGGTGGTGCCCCCGCCGATGCCTATGACGCCCTGGCCGTCGCCCTCTGCCATGCCCAAGCCGCTCCGTTGCGTCTCGCCGTTCGGGGGGGATCGTGATCGGTCGCCTGCGTGGCGTGCTCGCCGCCCGGCGCGGCGCCTCGGTCCTGGTGGACGTCGGCGGCATAGGGCACGAGGTGGCGATGCCGTCGCGCGAGATCGGCGACCTGCCTCCGGTGGGGGAGGAGGTCGTGGTGCACACCCACCTCCATGTCCGTGAGGATCAGATGGCGCTCTACGGGTTCACCACCGAAGCGACCCGTGACCTGTTCCGGGTGCTCGTCGCCACCCAAGGGGTGGGCCCCAAACTGGCGGTGGCCATGCTGGCGACGATGACCACGGATCAGATCCGAGCGGCGGTGCACTCAGGCGATGCCGGCGCGCTCACCACGGTGCCCGGAATCGGCGGCAAGACCGCCCAGAAGCTCATCATCGAACTGCGCTCCCGCCTCGACGCCGGGGAGATCCACGTGGAGGCCAGCGGCGGGGTCTCGGCGGTACGGCACGCGCTCGAGGGACTCGGCTACACCACCGGCGAGATCCGTGAGGCTCTCGAAGGGCTCGATACCTCGATCGACGTCGAGGACCTGCTTCGTGCGGCCCTTCAGAAGATGGGTGGACGATGAGGGAAGAGGGACTGCTCGCCGCCAGCGCCAACGACGAGGACGTCGCCTTCGAGGCCGGACTCCGGCCGACGTCGCTCAGCGAGTTCGTCGGTCAGGCAGACCTCAAGGAGCGCCTCTCCATCCTCATCGAGGCGGCACGCGGCCGTGGCGACCCGCTCGATCACATCGTGTTCAGCGGTCCGCCCGGTCTGGGCAAGACGACCCTCGCCGCCATCATCGCCGCCGAGATGCGGACCCGGCTCCGGGTGACCTCAGGGCCCGCGCTGGAGCGCGCCGGTGACCTCGCCGCCATCCTCTCCAACCTCGAGGCTGGGGATGTGATGTTCATCGACGAGATCCATCGGTTGCCGCGGGTGGTCGAGGAGATCCTGTACACGGCCATGGAGGACTTTCAGCTCGACATCGTGGTCGGCAAGGGCGCCGGCGCCGCGTCGATTCGGCTCGACCTGCCGCCGTTCACCCTGGTGGGCGCCACCACCCGCGTCGGGAGGATGTCGGCTCCGCTCCGCGACCGGTTCGGCTACGTGGCACGCATCGACTACTACCCGGACGGCGAACTCGAGGAGATCGTCAGACGATCGGCCACGCTCCTCGACGTCGGGGTCGCCGGGGAGGCGGCCCGGGTGATCGCCTCCCGGTCCCGGGGTACGCCGAGGGTTGCCAACCGGCT
>DATKBG010000055.1:0-5829 GCA_035514255.1 Acidimicrobiia bacterium | reverse complement strand
CTGCTCCATGATGCGGCGGCACTCCTCGAACTGACGGATCGCCTCGTTGTGACGGCCGAGCAGCACGGCGATCCTCATGACGGTTCGGTGGGCTTCCTCGTCGAACTCGTCCTCCTGGGCGAGGCGGCGTGCGTTGACGAGGGCAGTTTCGAGATCCCCCTTCGCCATGGCCAGGTCGACGACGGTTCGAAGGGCGGTCAGGAGTCCGGTGCGCAGCCGGTCCTGGTCGGCGAACAGCCAGTCGTCGTAGAAGCCGGCCAAAAGGTCACCGGTGTACAGGGCTACGACCTCCAGAGCCGCGGCCAGGTCGCGGTCGGCGGTGTCGGTGGCGATCAGTGAACCGAGGGCCTGGTCGAAGTCGTCGACATCCAGGGTGAAGTCGGCTTCGGGGTCGAAGCGCACGGTGTCGGCGGTGCCGACGAGGTATGGGCGCCCATCGTCCTTGTCGCCGATCACCGACTGGATCTGCCACAA
Source organism: Acidimicrobiia bacterium (assembly GCA_035514255.1). Classification (GTDB taxonomy): domain Bacteria; phylum Actinomycetota; class Acidimicrobiia; order Spongiisociales; family UBA11373; genus DATKBG01. The sequence continues at coordinate 5,355 of DATKBG010000055.1, read as the reverse complement.
CGCCTGGCTGAGCCGTCGGCGCGCCTTGGACTCATCGAAGTCGGGCCAGAACATCCCGGAGAGCAGGTCACGCGTGTGGGTCCGGTCGCGGTTCATCACCAAGAAGGCGAGCAGGGATCTCGCCGCCCTCAGTGGGAGATGGTCGAGGCGGCGACCATCGAGGCTCATCGAGAAGCCACCGAGTAATCGAATCTCCAGCCGTGCCATGGTTCGGCAAACGGTAGCCGGGGGCATTCCGCGGCTCTGGCTAGCGTGTCCCGCCGGAAGACACCCTTGAGCACCCCCGAATCACGAGAAGCGCGCCGACTGCTGCCCCTGATCGCCACCATCACCGGCCTCGGGGTGCTCGGCTTCGCCATCATCTCGCCCGCCCTCCCGGAGCTGGCGGCTGAGCTTGGGGTGTCGAGGGGAGCCATCGGCCTCGTCCAGGGCGCCATCGCCCTCCCGGGGATCTTCCTGGCCGGCTACATCGGGTTCCTCGCTGACAGCATCGGGCGGCGACGGGTCATCAGGATCAGCCTCATCATCTTCGGGGTCGCCGGCATCGCCTGCTTCTTTGCCCGGTCGTACTGGCTGCTCGTTGCGGCCAGGCTGATCCAGGGCCTCGGGACCAGCGCCCTGCTTGGGCTCGGGGTGGTGGTGATCGGGGACGCCTTCACCGGTGTCCGTCGGCGGTGGGCGATGGGCGTCAACCTCGCCGCGCTGACCGCGGTGACGACGCTGGCCCCGATCGCCGGCGGATTCCTGGCCGAGGGTGGCGCCTTCCGCCCGTTCCTCGTGTTCGTGATCGCCTTCCCGGTGTTCGTGATGGCGCGGCGCCTGCCGGATGTGACCGTGGACGTGAAGCCGTCATCGGCGACGGCACACCTGCGCGACGCACTGGGGCACCTCCGCGCCCGGGGCACGCTGTCCGACTTTCTCGGGATGTTGCCGATGTCGTTTCTCACCCTCGGGATCTTCCTCGGGCTCGGCCTCACGGTGCTCCCCCTCTATCTGGAGACCGAGTTCGGGTTGTCGGTTTCGCGGCGGGGGATGGTCCAGGCGATCCTGTCGGCTTCGAGCAGCACGGCGTCGATCCTGTCGGGACGGATAGGTTCCCGGTTCATCCCGCGACAGGTGTTGACCGCCGGGTTCGGTTTCATGGTGGCGGGCTTCCTCGTCGTCGCCACGGCGCCGTCATTGCTGGTGCTGCCCGCGGGCCTCATCCTGCTCGGCGCCGGGGCCGGCTCGATCTTCCCGATGCTTCAGGACTACGGCGCCTCGGTAGGGCCCGATCGTTACCGCGGCATCCTCGTCGGCACCTGGGTATCGGCGAACCGTGTCGGTCAGTTCGTCGGCCCATCCGCCGGTACGGCGGTGGCCTCGTCCTACGGGGAGCGCACTGCCTACCTGGTCGGAGCCGCCCTGATGGCGATGGTCGCCGTCACCTGGAGGCCAGCGCGGCATGTGGCCCGGCGGCTCGTGGCAAGGCGCGATTGAGGATGCCCCGGCGCGAAGTCTCGGGGGCGCTGATGGTCTTGCTGGCGGCAACCCTGTGGGGGACGACCGGTACGGCGCAGGCGCTCGGTCCTGACGGGATCACTCCGGTGACGGTGTCGGCGCTGCGGATGGCGGGCGGCGGGCTCCTGATCGTCTACGCGTTAGTTCGGCGCATGACCGTACCGCTTCGCTCGATCATGGGATGGCCGCTGCTCATCGCCACGGTGGCCATGGCGGCGTCGCAGCCGCTGTTCTTCTCGGGTGTCGCCCGGACCGGGGTCGGGGTCGGCACCATCGTGACCATCGGAAGCGGTCCCATCCTCGCCAGCCTGCTGGCGTGGATCGTGAGGGGCGACCGGGTGGGGGTGCGTTGGGTGGTTGCCACGGCGCTGTCGATCGGTGGCGCCGTGCTCCTCGTGGCGGGAGGCGAGGCCGCCGGTGTCGACTCGACCGGTCTCTTGTTCGCCCTCGGTTCGGGGGTTGCCTGGGCGACCTACCTGGTGGCGGCGAAGACGCTGTTCGAGCGGCACCCGGCAGTGTTCGTGTCCGGTGTCATCTTCACCGGAGCCAGCCTGGTGCTGGCGCCGTGGTTCCTCACCTCCGACCTGACCTGGATGACGACGCCCCGGGGGTTGGCAGTATCCCTGTGGCTCGCCCTCATCGGCACCGGGCTGGCACACACCCTGTTCGCCTCGGCGCTCGCCCGGATACCTGTGGCCAGCGCGGCCACCCTGTCGCTGGCGGAGCCGCTCACCGCAGCGGTGCTCGGCGTCGCCCTCCTCGGAGAGGTGCTGCGATGGTCCACTCTCGTCGGCGGCACGCTGATCGTGATCGGTGTCCTCGTCATCACGCGACACCCGGTGCCCCGGGCTCAGAGCGGCAGCGCGTAGATTCGCGAGCCGCGGAGGTCGAAGGCACTCGCCAGGAGGGCCTCGCGCAGCCACCCGACGTCCGGTACCAGCATGTCCATCTGGCGCGCGCGCCGCCCGACGCCGCAGTCGATGAGCGCTCGCACCATGGCTCGTGCGTCCGCCTCGGCGGTTTCGAGCCAGTACACAGCGAGGTCGCCGTCGTGGTCGATGTCGAGCATCGCCCAGCCGGGCCTGCCCTCCCACAGGGCGTGGTTGCGGGCGGCGAAGTCGAGGTGGTCGAGGGTGAGCTTCCGCCAGATCCAGTTGATCGGGAACAGCCCGCGAGCGGCGATGGCCAACTCGCCCGCCGACCAGGAGAGGAAGGCGGGTTCGGCTTCCGCCGAGTGGGCCTCCTGGAGGCGCTCAGCCGCCTGCACCCTGCGTCCTCCGTTGCCCTCGGGAACCGGTGAGCCTTCACCGAGCAGCCGCGACGCCTCCCACCAGTCGGACACGGGCCTGAATCCGAGGCTCTCGACGTGACGCTGGGCTGTTTCGTTGTCGTGCTCGACGGCGAGGCGCAAGACGAGCGCCCCGCGCTCCCGGACCCATCCGGCGAGTCGCTCGGTGAGAGCGCTCCCCAGGCCGGTGCGCCGATGGTCGGGGTGCACCCGGGCGCCCTGCGCCCATGCCTCCGATGACGAAACCATGGACACCCGTGCCATGCCAGCGACCTCACCGTCCACCTCGGCGACCAACACGGCTCCGCTGGGATCGGAGATCCACTTCGGGAGCGCGTCGGCTACGTAGTCACCCCACGAGAACGTGTCCGACGTCCAGGACGCGATGCCGGGGATGTCGGTTTGCTGAGCCTCTCGGATCACAGGATCCATGCCGCAGAGGGTAGGGAGTGACCAGTGACCAGTGGCGGCCGGTTGTCGCCGACTAGGTACTTGGTACTGGGTACTCGAAGCGGACAGCGGAAACCCACTCACTTTCTTCCCCCGCAGGGGGAGGTGGCAGCGGCCGAAGGCCGATGACGGAGGGGGAGGCCAGACGCGTCGCGAGGCCCACATAGCGTTTGCCCTCCCCCTCCCCGCCTTCGGCGGTCCTCCCTCCTTCGGGGGAGAGAGTGCTCCGGCTGGTTCCCGCGGCTCAGTACTCGGCGAGGCGGGTGGCGCGCTCGACGATGCCGTCCACCGATGGCATCACCTGGGCCTCGAGGCCACCGGCGAACGGGAAGGCCGGGATCTCGGGTGAGGCGTAGCGCATGACCGGAGCATCGAGCCACTCGAACGCCTTTTCGGTGATCTGGGCCGACACCTCTCCACCCATTCCGAGAAACTCGTTGTCTTCGTGAACGATGAGTACTTTCGAGGTCCGCTTGACGGCCGCCTCGATCGACACCCAGTCGAGCGGGCGGATCGACCGCAGGTCGAGCACTTCGGCGTCTATCCCCTCGGCGGCGAGCTTTTCGGCGGCCTCGACGGCGAAGTGGGACATGGTGCCGTAGGCCATGATCGTCAGGTCACGGCCCATGCGTCGCAGCGCCGCCTTGCCGATCGGCACCCGGTGGTTCCCCGATGGCATGGGGCCGCGGGCCAGTCGGTAGAGCTTCTTCGGCTCCAGGAACATGACCGGGTCGGGGTCCTCGACTGCCGACCACAGCAGGCCCTTGAGGTCGGCCGGGGTGGACGGGATGACCACCTTGAGGCCGGGCACATGGCCGTAGAACGCCTCGATCGACTGGCTGTGATAGAGGGCGCCGTGGATGCCGCCTCCGTACGGGACCCGAATGGTGATAGGGCAGTTCCAGTCTCCCGCGGTCCGGTAACTGAGGCGCGCCGCCTCGGAGACGATCTGGTCCCAGGCAGGATGGATGAAGTCGGCGAACTGGATCTCCGGGATGGGTCTACCGCCGGCGGCGGCCATCCCGATGGCGGTACCGATGATGAGTGATTCGGCGAGCGGCATGTTGAAGGACCGGTCGGCTCCAAACGCCTCTGACAGACCCACCGTGGCCTTGAACACCCCGCCCTTCGGGTCGGCCACGTCTTCGCCGAACACGGTGGCGTTCGGGTTGGCCTCCATGATTTCGTGGAGTGTCAGATTGACCGCGGTGATCATGTTCACCTCGTCGCCAGATGGGGGCGCCTCGACTGACTCGGCGGGCGAGTCGTTCTCGATCGGATTGGCATACACCCATGAGAACGGGTCGGTCGGGTCGTCGGCCGCCTCGGCGACCTCCACGGCCTTGGACACCTCGGCGGTGACCTCGGCTTCGAGGCGCTCCTCGGTCTCCTGATCGAGGAGTCGCTGCTCGATCAGGTACTGCTTGAGGATGCCGATGGGGTCCCGCCGCCTCCAGCTCTCCACTTCCTCCGCCGATCGGTACAGCTTGTCGTCGTCGTCGGACGTGTGGGCGTAGTGGCGGTAGGTGAGGGCCTCGATGAACGACGGGCCCCCACCGGTGCGCGCCCTCTCCACGGCCGTCGAGGCGCTCCGGTATACCTCGAGGACGTCGTTGCCGTCGATGCTCTCCGCCGGCATCCCGTACGCCCCAGCCCGGTCTGCCAGGCTCCCCGCAACCTGCTCGGCAACCGGAACCGAGATGGCGTACTGGTTGTTCTCGATGACGAACACCACCGGGAGGCGCCGAACAACCACGAAATTGAGTGCCTCGTGAAAGTCGCCCTCGGAGGTGGAGCCCTCGCCGCCCCAAACCATGCACACGGCGGGTTCGTCGCGTCGCTGCAGCTCGTAGGCAATACCGGAGGCGTGGGGATACTGGGTGGAGATCACCGAGGAGTGGCTGAACATCCGCAGCTCCCGGTGAGACCAGTGGTTGGGCATCTGGCGTCCGCCGCTGTTGGGGTCGGCGGCCTTGGAGAACACTCCTAGGAAGAGCTCCTCTGCGGTCATGCCGATGGCGAGCGCGGCTGCGACGTCGCGGTAGTAGGGGAGTGCCCAGTCTCGGTCCCGATCGAGGGCGAGGGCCGTGCCGACCTGAGCTGCCTCGTGGCCCGAC
>DATKBG010000054.1:0-3922 GCA_035514255.1 Acidimicrobiia bacterium | reverse complement strand
CAGGCGGACCGCAACAGGCAGGCACCATGCCAGCCGGCGAGGCCCGCCAGAGCGGGGATGGCGAGGAGGTCGAGGCTCCGCAGCGCGCCCGAGCGCCGCAGGGCGACCACGGTGGCGAGCGCCCCGAGAGTCGCCGCCATCGGCTCGACGCCGCCGCGCACAATGAGGAGGTCGGCGGGCCGGAGCAAGGGGTTGGTGCCCCCGAGGAGCATCGCCGTGATCCGCCCGACCAGGACCCCGCCCATGACGGCACCGAGGAGGAGATCGATCCGCGACCGTCGCTCCTCCGGCTCGTCCCGTGTGGCGGCATCGATGACGGGCACGGCGACAGCGAGGGCGAGGACGGCAGCGATGAGCAGCCGGAACTCCATCAGCCGAGTACCTCGTCGATCAGCAGGACCAGGGTGCGCTCGTCGATGACGCCGTTGTGCGTCCGCACGAGGTCACCGCCCGGAGCGAAGAAGAAGGTGATGGGAACCCCCCGGCCGCCCATTGAGGCGGGTACCGCACCCGTCGGGTCGAAGTAGTGGTCCAAGCCGGTCAGCGAGAACTCGCCGATGAAGGCCCGAGCACCGTCCTGCGAGTCGCGTACCGCCACCCCGATGAAGTCGACCCGATCCCCGTACTCGGCCGCTGCCGCCCGCAGTAGAGGCGCCTCGGATCGGCACGGGGTGCACCATGAGGCCCAGATGTTGACGACGATGGGCCGCTCGGACTCGTCGAGAACAGATGCCATGGCCGTGGGAGTGATGAGCGGCAGTTCATCGGCGCTCGGGGGCCCCGGCGCCGTACACGCAGTGACTATCAAGGCGGCGACGATGAGAAACACGCGTCGGAGCATCAGGCGAGTGTATGGCGGTTCCGGATCGCGGCCCGGCCACGGGAGCCAAGTACCAAATACCAAATACCAAATACCGAAAACCACGGAGTAGCGTCGCCCGATGGATTCCACCCCACCGACGATCGAGGATGTCAAGCAGGCGACAGCCCGACTCGAGGGACGCATCGTGCGGACCCCTCTCCTCGAGGCCGAGGCAGCCGGGGCGCTGCTCGGTCGCCGGGTACTCGTCAAGGCTGACGTACTTCAGAAGACCGGCTCGTTCAAATTCCGGGGAGGGTTGGCATTCCTCGACCGGCTTGATCCGGACGCGCGCGCCCGCGGCGTGGTCGCCTTCTCCTCGGGAAATCACGGCCAGGGAGCCGCGGCGGCGGCGGCGGCCTATGGCGTGCGGGCGACGGTGGTCATGCCGGCCGATGCCCCGGCGATCAAGGCGGCGCGCACCAGGGCTTGGGGTGCCGACGTCGTCCTCTACGACCGGGCGAGCGACGATCGCGAGGCGATGGCCGCCGCCATCGCCGAGGAACACGGGATGACGGTGCTGCCGCCCTACGACCATCCCTGGGTGATCGCCGGTCAGGCCTCGCTCGGCCTGGAAGTTGCCGAGCAATGCGGTCGACTCGGATTGGAGGACCCGACGGTGCTGGTCCCTGCAGGCGGTGGGGGACTGTGCGCCGGCACCGCGCTGGCGCTCTCTGATGCCCTGCCTGCAGCCCGGGTCGTGGCCGTGGAGCCGGTGGGGTGGGACGACCATGGCCTGTCGTTGCGCGCCGGCGAGCGCATTGCCGCACCGCAGACCGGTTCGGGTCTGTGCGACTCGCTGCTGGCACCCATCCCCGGCGAGATCACTTTCCCGCTGAACGAGCGGCTGCTCGCTGGTGCGCTCGCCGTGGACGATGTCGAGGTCCGGGCCGCCATCAGGCACGCATTCGAACAGTTGAAGCTGGTGGTGGAGCCGGGTGGCGCCGTCGGCCTTGCCGCCGCGCTCGCCGGCCGGGCAGACGGGGATGGACCTCTGGTGGCGGTGCTCTCCGGTGGAAACGTAGACGGGGCCTTGTTCGCCGAGATCATCGCTGGCAGCGACTGAGGTGGCGCGCGAATAGATTCGCCCCGGGATCAGGGTTCGGCTTGTGGCAAGCCGAACCCTGAAGGATGCCAGCGAACTATTCGCGCGCCACCTGAGCGTTCAGACGGCGATGCGGAGCAGGCGGGGGAGGGCCGGCGCCGCTCTCAGGTCGGTGCCGGTGGTCTCGATCACGACGGTGTCGTCGCGGTTCAGCCACTTCCACACGAGATCGGCTTCGGCAGCATCGGTGACGGTGGCCGGCACCTCTGGCCACTCCCGCGCCGGAGGCTGGAGGGAATGCAGCGGCGGGCGGTCCGGATCGGCCCATGCCACCGCCAGCCTGCCTTGTTCGATGACGGCACCCCCGTCGGGTCCCACGGCGTGGATCGATCCCGCCGCCTGCATCGCCTTCCAGGCGGCCCGGCGTTCGAGCGATCGGAGGAGGGCGCGATGGCGATCCCGCACCCAGGCGGCCTCCTCGAAGCGCTGGCTGCGGGCCAGCCCGACCATGCGCTCGGCCAGCGGCTCGAGGAGTACCTCGGGGTTCTCCTCGAGACCGACGAGGAGTCGTTCGATGGTCCCCCGGTAGTCAGCCGGCGTCAGTCGACCATCGCACGGGCAGGCGGCGACTCCCAACTGGGCGAAGGCGCACGGGCCATCCCGGGAGCCGGGCCGACCGGTGCAGCGTCGCAAGGGCAGCCCATCCCACAGCGCTTCCATCACGAGAGCCGCTGCCGCTCGTCCGCGGAACGGACCGAGGTGGGTGATCGCCTTCGCCGAGGGGGAGCGAACGAGGGAGAGTCGGGGAAATGCCTCATCGGTGACCCGCACCCAGTGGGGAGCCCTGGTCGGCTTCGATCGCCGGTTGTGGCGCGGGGTGTGGGCGGAGATCAAGCGGAGTTCCGTGACCTCTGCCTCCAGTTCGGTTTCGCACACCCGATGGTCGACGCCGGCGAGCTCGGTGAGCATCCGCTCCACACTGCGTCGGGTGTCGCCATAGAAGTAGCTGCGAACCCGGGATCGTAGGTTCTTGGCCTTGCCGACATAGAAGATGGCCTCGTTGCGATCGCGGAAGAGGTAGACGCCGGGACGCCTGGGTAAACCATCGGTGAGTTCGATCTTGCGGTAGTCGGCCCGGCCGCGCGCCGTGGGGAGGCGGAGCAGGTCCTCGAGGTGGGTGGCCCCGACCGTCCCGGCCTGCTCGACGAGCGACCAGAACACATGCGCCGTGGCCCTGGTGTCGTCGAGAGCCCGGTGGTTGGGGGTGACCGGCGACCGGAAGTGGGCAGCCAGGGTCGCCAGCTTGAAGTTGCGGGCGTCGGCGCCGACCAGGCGACGCGCCAGTCCGAGCGTGTCGACCGATTTGTTCTCGAGTCGCCCGTAGCCGTGGTGGCGCGCGGCGGCGTCGAGGAACGAGAGGTCGTAGCGCACGTTGTGGCCGACGATGACCGCGTCTCCCAGGAACTCGAGAAACGCGGGCAGCGCCTCGGCGAGCCTGGGTGCTTCGATCACCATCGCCTGGGTGATGCCGGTGAGGACCGTGATGAACGGTGGGATCGGCAGGCCGGGGTTGACGAGGGTGCCAAACTCGGCCTCGAGTGACCCGCCGCGGTATCGCTGTGCTCCGATCTCGGTGATCCCGAGACTCGACGGCGAGCCGCCGGTGGTCTCGATGTCGAGCACGCAGAACGGCACCTCGAACAGCGGGGCCCCCAGGTCGTCGAAGGTGCGCTGAACGGCGAGGGACATGCGGAGGAGCGTAGTCGAACAGGTGTTCGGGTACCGCGCTTTCTCCCCCGATAGAGGGGAGTCCCGCCGAAGGCGGGGAGGGGGGAGGTTGAACGCTACGTGGGCTTCGCGACGCGTTTGGCTTCCCCGTCCGTCAGCGACCTAGCGGTCGCTGCCACCTCCCCCTGCGGGGGAGGGGACCGCGTCATGACGGGCCGCACTCGCTCAGCGGCGAATACTTCGTATCCTCACGCCGCATGGCTGCCAGCGAGCTGATCACCAGCGTTTCC
>DATKBG010000053.1:0-13800 GCA_035514255.1 Acidimicrobiia bacterium | reverse complement strand
GACAAGCAGAAGAGCCTTGGCATCGTCGATGAGATGTTCCGAGAGCACCCCTTACAGGCGATCATTCCTCGACTAACTCTTGGTCCGGAGAACGCCATGATTCGAAAGGCCGAGAGCCAAGAAGAGCAGCGTGAGGCGGCTGTCAACGACTATGAAACGCGCATTCTCGGCTTCCATGGTCATCTGTGCGTGGAGATTCTGGCTGCTATTAAGAATCGCTACGGACCGATCGACTCCTGGCTTGATGCGCCGATGATTGAGCCAGTGGTCGCCGAGAAGATCCTCTCTGCTGTGGCGCTGTACGAGCAGGGACAGTACGACGCCGCCGCATCAGTGCTTGTACCGAGGATTGAGCGCGCAATCCGATCGATAGCTAGGCAGCTTGGTTTCCCTGTAACCGGGAGGCAACACCGCGACGGGAGGCTCATTGAGGTCAAATCGCTCTGGCCGCTACTAGAGAATCTCGAGCTGGTGTTACCTGAAGCAACACACCGCTACTTGAAGCTTCTGCTGGCCGATCAAACGAGCTTCAACCTTCGGAACCGCATAAGCCACGGTCTCATGGACGAGGCTGCCCAAACCGATGCGGCGCTGCTGATTCATGCCGCCTGTCACCTATCTGTACTTGCACCTGCTCCGGTCCCAGACGAAGAGGAGTAGCTCCTGAGGGGTCCGCGAGCCAGCTCTCTGGCGGCTTCGCGACATCGACAGGTCTCGGACGAAACCGCCATATCGGAAACTGCAAAAGAACGGTACGTCGGTGCGCTGTCAGCGGTCGAAGTTCTCACCGCGATCTACTGCCGGTTCGGGGACGTTCGAGGGCCGATGTCCGGGAGCTGCGTGGCCGGTGTTATGGGTGGCGCCTCGTCCTGAGTGCAGATTGCAGGCGGTCCTATGTGTCGACTATCGAAGGATGCGAATAGCTCGCACCACCCCGAAACCGGATGGATCCAGCACACCCGAAATAGAGGACCTCCGGCCAAGGCGACTCAGTGTTGCCGTGGTCAACGTCGATGAAGGCGTTGACCTGGTCGAGAGGGCCGAAGCACTAACAGCGCCATCGCTCGAACCGCCGGGATCGTTGCACGCACCAACAACCATGCCCATCACACACAAAGACACCCGCAAACCGACGGGAGCCGATCATGCATCAACGTCACATCACCGTCGAGCAGTTCAGGATCAGCCACTAATGGGGTACCGGGTGTCGTAAATGCGCTAAGCGAGTCTGGTCAGGGTTCCGGGGCCGATGTGCTGATCTCGTCCAAGTTCTCGGCAGATGAGTCGGATGACGCCGCCGTGGGTGACAATGATGTGCCGGCCGGTGTCGAGGTCGGCGAGGAAGGCGTGGACACGGGCCTTCAGCTCCGTGACGGATTCGCCTCCGGGAGCGACGAACTGGTCGAAGTCTGTCAATGACTGGCGGTGGGTCGGTGAGAGCTGGTTCCAGGCCGCGCCTTCGAGTTCGCCGAAGTCGAGTTCACGCAGTCGGGTATCGGCTGTCGCTTGAAGGCCTGCGAGTTGTGCTGTCTCCTGGCAGCGACGGAGGTCGGACGTCCACGCCTGGGCGGGTTGCGCCTGTGCGAGTTCTCTGTGGAGTGCCGCTGCTTGGAGCCGACCTCGGTCGGAGAGAACGGTGTCGGTCCATCCGTTGAGGCGGCCTTTGGCCGTCCAAGGGGTTTCTCCGTGACGGATCAGCCAGATCTCGCGTCCGGGTCGGGCCCATTCCGGTTGGGGTGACGAGATGGGATGCTGCGGATTCGGCACAGAGTTCACAGGATGGCAGCAGGCACCCTCCCGGCCGGTTACTGTGGCCCGGTCGGTTCAGAGACGAAGTCCGGTGAGATTCCGGCACTGTCCCGCAACGGTAGGACCAGCTAGGCATGTGCCTGGCGGTGAGTCCGGTCGAATTCTGATCCGCACGAACCATAGAAACCCTCGAGGCTTGGGGTTGGTTCGGCCGACGGGAGTCCTGTCGATCGATCGACCGTTCCTCGAACGACAGGAGGTGCCAGTTGGGATCCCCACGCAACTTTTCGATTCTGATCGTCGTGGTCGCCTTGGCGGTCGTCGGGTGTGGCGGAGCCGCTTCAACAACCACCAGCGCCGGCGATTCTTCGACCACGACTACGGCTGCTGCTTCGAGCGTCACGACCGCTACCGCAGCTGCGACCACTGCGACCGAGCCGGACAGTGGTTTCCCGGTCACGGTCGAGACCGGTGGAGCGGCGGTCACGATCGAGTCTCGACCGGAGCGGATGGTGTCGCTGTCTGCGACGGCGACCGAAATGTTGTTTGCCATCGGCGCTGGCGAACAAGTGGTGGCGGTGGACTCGTTCTCCTATTACCCACCGGAGGCCCCGGTGACAGATCTGAGCGGGTTCGAGCCGAACGTCGAGGCGATCGTGGGCTTTGAACCGGACCTGGTTGTCTTGTCTTTCGATCCCGGCGATGTCGTCGCCGGTTTGGAGGCTGCGGGAGTGCCGACGCTGGTCCTCGGGGCTGCGGTGACCCTCGATGACACCTATACCCAGATCGAGCAGTTGGGCGCAGCCACCGGCCGGATCGGCGATGCGGCCGCGCTCGTCGGCCAGATGCAGACCGATATCGACGATTTGGCGGCATCGGTTCCCGCACGCGACGAACCGTTGACCTACTACCACGAGCTCGACGACACGCTGTTTTCGGTGACGTCGGAGACCTTCATCGGTGAGATCTACGCCCTGGCGGGGCTGGAGAACATCGCCGATGCGGCCGACCCCGAGGGCGAGGCCGGCGGATACCCCCAGCTCTCAGCGGAGTTTCTGGTTTCGGCCGATCCGGATTTGATTTTCCTCGCCGACACGAAATGCTGTGGTCAGAATGCCGAGACGCTGGCCCAGCGTCCGGGATCCGATCAGCTGACCGCGGTTGCGCAAGGCCGGGTCATCGAATTGGACGATGACATCGCTTCGCGGTGGGGTCCGCGCATCGTCGAGTTCTTCCGAAAGATCGTTGAGGCTACCGCCGCGATCGAAGTGCCTGCCGGTTGAGGACCCGGAGCTGACGGCTGTGACCAAGACCGCGGTCGGTGCGTCACCCGATGCCGGTCCGAGCGGACCCGTTCCCCCAGATGAGGCCGGATTGCCATCGGCCACCCGTTTGGGTGGCCGATGGCTCCTAGCCGGTGCAGCTGCCGTTGCCGTCGTTGCTCTGGTCGGCGTCTCTAGCGGCCCGATCGGGGTGGCACCCGGCCGCGTGGTCCTCGAGTTGCTCGACCGATTGCCGTTCCTGGACTTCGACTCCGGGCTGTCGGCGGTTGAGATCGCAATCGTGTGGGACCTGCGCGCCCCCCGGGTGGTCTTGGGCTTGCTGGTGGGAGCACTCCTAGCCGGGTCCGGCGCTGCCTATCAGGGCGTCTTTCGGAATCCGTTGGCCGACCCTTACCTGTTGGGGATTGCCGCCGGTGCCGGCCTCGGTGCGACATTGGCCATCGTCACTGGCTTAGGGGACGGAGTCGGGTTCGTCGATGCAGTCCCGCTCGCCGCCTTTGCTGGCGCCCTGGTGGCGGTGGCGGCTGCCGGGACCCTAAACGCGCGCCGTGGCCGGACCGGCTCCCCGACCACGCTGATCTTGGCCGGGGTGGCGGTTGCCGCCCTTCTGACCGCGATCCAGACCTACATCCAACAACGCCACCAAGAGTCGTTGCGACAGGTCTACGCCTGGATCCTGGGCCGGTTGTCGACCAGCGGTTGGGACGAGGTTCTGCTGTTGGTGCCCTACGCGGTCGTATGTATGGCGGTACTGGTGGCAGCGGTGGGGGCCCTCGACGTCCTTGCCGTCGGTGACGAAGAGGCCACGTCGCTGGGGCTAAAGCCCCGCCGGACTCGTCTCGTGGTCCTCGCCGCGGCCTCGCTGGGCGCAGCGGCTGCGGTCGCGGTGAGTGGGCTGATCGGATTCGTCGGCCTGATTATCCCCCACGGGGTCCGCATGGTCGCCGGTGTCACCCATCGCCGGGTGGTGCCGCTCTCGATGCTGTTCGGCGGTGCCTTCCTGGCCCTGACCGACGTCGCCGCAAGGACGATCCAGGCTCCGGCCGAGCTACCGATCGGGGTCATCACCGCCGTCATCGGAGCCCCCTTCTTCCTGCTCATCCTTCGCCGCCAGGAGATCTCATGACCGTCGGGCTCGATGTCCGCTGGGATGAGGTGACCGTCACCGCCGCCGGACGACCAATTGTCGAGAGGGTCGATCTGTTCGTCGCCGGGGGCTCCTGGCTATCGCTGATCGGCCCCAACGGGGCAGGAAAGACGACCCTGGTCCGAGCCCTCGCCGGGACGGTCGCTTACCACGGCACCATCACCATCGACGGTCGGGACACTGCGACAGGGTCGGTCCGAGGTCGAGCGAAGCGACTTGCGGTCGTTTCCCAGCACCCGATCATCCCTCCAGGTCTGGCCGTATTCGACTATGTGCTGCTCGGTCGCACCCCTCACCAGGGCCTGCGGTTCTCGGCCTCGGTCGACGATCGTCGTCGCGTCTACGCCGTCCTCCAACGCCTCGATCTCGACAGCTTCGCCGACCGACGCGTGGAGAGCCTTTCAGGCGGCGAGCGGCAACGAGTGGTGCTGGCCCGCGCCTTGGCCCAGGATACGCCGGTGCTTGTGCTCGACGAACCGACGGCCTTCCTTGACGTGGGCCACCAGCTCGAGGTGCTCGAGCTGATCGCCGATCTGCGCGACGAGCGATCTCTGACCGTGATCACGACGATGCACGATCTTTCCGTCGCGGGCCAGTTCGCCGATGAGGTCGCGGTCATGGCAGCGGGCCGTCTCGTCGCCACCGGCAGACCAGCGGAGGTCCTCACCCCGGCGCTGATCGGTCAGCACTGGGGCGTCATCACAACGGTCGACGCCGACGAGTACGGGGCGGTGACGGTGACCGTCCAACGCCGCCGGGAAAGCCGCATGGAGCACATTCGAATCGCCGAGGAGTAGAAACCATGACCGAACCGACCCCTCCCACGGCCGATCCCCGCCCGGTCGCGCTCCGACGAGCCGACTCGCTGGTGTTGGTCAATACCGGCCACGGCAAAGGCAAGTCGACCGCGGCGTTTGGTGTGGTGATGCGATCCGTGGCCCGCGGGTGGCCGGTCGCGGTTGTGCAGTTCCTCAAATCCGGGAACTGGAACGTGGGAGAGGAGAAGGTTGCCCGCCAACTCGGCGTCGCCTGGTGGGCCATCGGCGAGGGGTTCACCTGGGACAGCCACGACCTCACCAAGGATCAGGCGGTGGCCGCCGAGGCGTGGCGCAAAGCCGCTGAGTTGCTGGCGGCCGGGACCTACCGCCTGGTTGTGCTCGACGAGATCACCTACCCAATGAATTGGGGCTGGATCGACGCCGCCGCCGTCACAAAGGCCATAACCAGCCGCTCACCCAAGGTCAACGTCGTCGCCACCGGACGTGACGCCCCCGCCGCCCTGGTCTCGGTAGCAGACACCGCAACCGAGATGCGCTCCCTCAAACACGCCTACCAATCCGGTATCCGGGCCATGAAAGGCATCGACTATTGACCGCATCGCCGTCGCTAAATGGTGCGCTGTTGGTGGCCGGGACCGCCAGCGGGGTCGGCAAGTCCACCATCGCCGCAGGTTTGTGCCGCTGGTTCGCCCGTCAGGGAGCCTCGGTGGCGCCCTTCAAGGCGCAGAACATGTCGAACCATTCGGCGGTGACCGCCGATGGCGGCGAGATCGGTCGGGCGCAGGCCATGCAGGCGGCCGCCGCCGGGGTCACGGGGGAGACGGCGATGAACCCCATCCTCCTCAAACCATCGTCGGAGTCCACCAGCCATGTCGTGGTTCGAGGGGTGGAGATCGGTCGTGCCGATGCGGCCGGCTACGGAGACTGGACCGTTCGACTGAGGCCGGTGGTGTTGGAGGCTTGGTCGTCGCTGCGGACCCGTTTCGACTTGGTGGTGGCCGAGGGAGCCGGCGGTGCAGCCGAGATCAACCTGTTCGACCGTGACCTTATCAACCTGCCCCTTGCCCGTGCCGCCGGCATCCCGGCTCTGCTGGTGGTCGACATCGACCGGGGCGGAGCGTTCGCCGCCGCACACGGCACCATCGACCTGCTCCCCGCAAGCCTCCGGCCGACCGTCGCCGGGGTGGTCATCAACCGGTTCCGCGGCGAGGCGGCTCTGCTCGAACCGGGCATTGCCCTGCTCGAAGCCCGCACCGGCATCCCGGTCCTGGGAGTGCTGCCCCACCTCGGGCCTGGGCCGCTCCTCGGCGTGGAGGACTCCCTCGACATCACCGAAAGGCCGGCGGCTGAAGCTCCAACCTCGGATCCGCTACGGGTCGCCGCCATCCGACTGCCGCATCTCGCCAACCCCTCCGACCTGGACCCGCTGGCCGTCGAACCGGATGTCGAGCTGGTCTGGACCAGACGAGTCGCTGACGTGTCCGGCGCCGATCTCGTCGTCATCCCCGGCAGCCGGGCAACGGTGACCGATCTGGCGTGGCTGCGACGCACCGGTCTCGCCGCCGCGATCGAGCGCAGCCGAGCATCCGTGGTGGGCATCTGTGCCGGCTATCAGATGTTGGGCACGCTGATCGTCGATCACGTCGAGAGCGGGGCAGGGGAGGTCGAGGGCCTCGGCCTACTCCCGGTCACCACCAACTTCGTCCCCACCAAGCTTGTCCGCCAGCGAACCGGATTCACCGGCGCCCATCCCCTCACCGGATACGAGATCCGATTCGGACAGCCGGTCGTCGACTGTGAGAGCTGGCTCTACCTGTCCGACAGCCACGGCAACGAGGCCGAAGGATGCCACGACTCCGACCATCGGGTGTGGGAAACCAGCCTCCACGGCCTCTTCGACGCCGATTCGTTCCGGGCCGGTTTCCTTACCGAGGTGGCGCACCGCCACACCCGGGACTTCCAGCCCTCGGCGGTCCCGTTTGCCGACCGGCTCTCCGCCCAACACGACCGTCTCGCCGACTGGATCGGTGACCACCTCGACATCGAAAGGGTCCAGGCGATCGCGGCGATCGCGGTACCACCGGGATCAGAGCCAGGATGGTGAGCCCAGTGGCCCCCGAGCTGGTCGGACCATCACCCAGTGCGTCTGTTTCGCTGCTCTGGCGTTTCAACCCGCCGCGACTCGCCCTCGGATCCGCACCCGTCGGCGGTGGCTGGGGTCCCCTCGCCTGGGTCCTCAACATCGGTGTCCCTCTTGACTATGCGCGCACCGACCTCGGTCGGCATTCGACCGAGGTCGCTGCAACCGCCGGGGTCATCGGGCCAGGAGCCACCCTCTTCACCGCCGTCGATGTCCGCCTTGTTCAGCGGGCGGAGGAGACGGACCTGACCGTCGACGCCACCGTCGGGGTGACAAAACCGACGTGGGCCTGCGATCGCGACGACGCCTACACCTCCTGGCCGCCGGGCACGATCAACATCGTCGTCCAAATGCCGGTCGGACTCGACCCGGCGGCCGCAGTGAACGCGGTAATGACTGTTACCGAAGCGAAAACCCAGGCCCTCCTCGACGCCGGCATCCCCGGCACCGGGACCGCCAGCGACTCCGTCGTCATCTGCTGGCCACCCCACCACCAACCCGTCGAACGCTTTGCCGGTCCCCGCTCACTGTGGGGAGCCCGACTGGCCCGAACCGTCTATCAGGCGGTCTCGGCCGGAATCGAGACCCGATGATCACATTGGTGCTTGGCGGGACCCGATCCGGAAAATCCCAGGTGGCCGAACGGCTCGCCGGGCAAATGGCCGACGCCGTCACCTTCGTCGCCACCGCCCACCTCGACCCCGACGACCCCGACCACGCGTCCCGGATCGTCCGTCATCGCCGGCGCCGGCCACATCACTGGACCACCATCGAGTGTCGCCAGCCCTCTGACCTCCTGACTTCATTGCGGGAGACGACCGGGGTGGTGCTCGTCGACTCCCTCGGGTCCTGGGTCACTTCCCACCCGGACCTCCGTCTCGACCCCACCTCCTTGGTCGGATCCTTGACGGCCCGGACCGAGCCGACCGTTGTCGTCTCCGAGGAGGTGGGAATGTCCATCCACCCAACCACCGAACTCGGCCGCCGCTACATCGACATCCTCGGTGAGCTCAACCAGCAGGTCGCCGCCATCGCCGATCGCGTCCTCCTGGTCGTTGCCGGCCAGTCGATCGTCCTCTCCCACCCTGACAAACCGGGCCGTGACCCGTCGTGTTGAGCGCCCTTGCCTTCCTGACCATCCTGGGCGGCGCCCGCCCCCCCGATCGACACGCTTTCGCCTGGTTTCCGCTCGTCGGGGCCGGCATCGGTGCCGTCATGGCCGCGGTCTGGTGGGCTGCCCAGCTGCTGTGGCCCCCAGAAGCCGCGGCAGCGATTCTGGTCGCGGTCGACCTGGCGTTGACCGGTGCCTTGCACGTCGACGGGCTCGCCGACTGCGCCGATGGTCTTCTGCCCCACCTGGACCGCGACCGGCGGCTTGGGGTAATGCGGCAGCCCGATGTCGGAGCCTTCGCCCTTGCTGTGGTCCCGGTGGTTCTGCTCGCACGATGGGCGGCACTGGCCACCGGGCAGATCCAACCGCTCGCCCTGGTCGGGATCTGGGCGACGAGTCGCACCATCATCGCCACTGTCCCCTCGTTCGTTCCCTACGCCCGCGAGAGCGGGATCGCCACCGCGTTCATTGCCGGTTCCCGCCGATCGTTCGCCGGTTGGCTCATCCCCGCCGCCGCGATCGTCGTCATCGCCGAGGGAGCGATCGGTATCGCTGCCGCTTTCACCGCTCTCGCGGCGGCGGCCGCCGTCGTGGTCCTGGCCATTCGGCGTATCGGCGGGTTCACTGGTGACGTCCTCGGCGCATCGGTGGTGATGTCCGAGACCGCCGCCCTACTTGCTCTGGTGGTGAGGCCGTGAACCGACTGGCCGGCAATGCTCTGGCCGCAGCCTTGGGGCTGGGTTTGGATCGGCTGCTCGGCGAACCGCCGGCTGCGGTCCATCCGGTAGCCGGGTTCGGTCGAGTGATGAACCGCGTCGAGCGCACGCTGTGGCGGAATGCGCGCACACCGGGCGTGGTTTACACCGCCGCGGGCACGATCCTGGGTCTCGGCGCCGGCCGGATTCTCAGGTCGACCACGGCTGCAGTGACGCTCGCCGTCGCCGGACGTGAGCTCCGACGGGTGGCTCGCCAGATCAGCGATCAGTGCAGCGCCGGAGACCTCGCCGCGGCTCGACGCACCCTTCCCGCCCTGGTCGGGAGAGACCCGAGCCAACTCGACAAATCGGGAATCGCCGCTGCGGTCATCGAGTCTCTCGCCGAGAACAGCGTCGACGCCGTCGTCGCCCCGGTTTTCTGGGCGGTCCTGGCCGGCGCCCCCGGTGCCGCCGCCTATCGGGCGATCAACACGATGGACGCCATGGTCGGCCACCGCAGCACCCGTTACGCCCGCTTTGGCTGGGCCGCCGCCCGGCTCGACGACGCCGCCAACTACCTCCCCGCCCGTCTCTTTGCTTTGCTGGTGGCGGTAGCCGCGCCTCGTGAGCAGCGGGCCATTTGGGCAGTGGTCCGAAGAGATGCCCCTTACCACCCCTCTCCCAATGCCGGTGTCGCCGAAGCAGCGGTCGCCGCCGCCCTGGGCTGTGAGCTCGGCGGACCGCTCCGATATGGCGACCGCCAAGAGATCCGGCCCCGGCTCGGATCAGGCCCCCGACCCCAACCCGCCGACATCATCCGCGCCATCAACCTCGTCGACCGAACCGAAAGGCTGCTGATCGGAGCTCTTCTGGCTGGAGTCGTCGTCGGTTCGCTGCGGCGTCGGCGATGATCAGCCTGCCACCCGGACCGCACGGTGGCGACGCCGGACGACTTGCAGGTCTTCTCGGTGTCGCGGTCAACGAAATCCTCGATCTCTCGGTCAGTCTCAATCCGCTGGCCCCCGACCCGACCCCGGTCATTTCCCGGCACCTCGATGCGATAGGCCGCTATCCCGACGACCACCTTGCAACCGCCGCCTTGGCCGAGGTCCTCGGCGTAGATCCGGCTCGGCTGCTTCTCACCAACGGTGGGGCCGAAGCCATCGCCCTCGTCGCCCAACTCCACCCGACCGGTTGGGCCGACCTCTGCGACTTCTCGCTCTACCGAGGCCACCTCCGCGCCATCGATCCCGATGGGCCCCGCTGGATGTCCGACCCCCACAACCCCACCGGACGTCTGGCCGCAGCCGATAAGCGGGCCTTTGTCCGCGACGAGGCCTTCTACCCGCTCGCCACCGGCACCTGGACGCGGAACGACCCGGCCACCATCGTCGTCGGCTCCCTCACCAAGGTCTTCGCCTGTCCCGGCCTCCGGATCGGGTACGTCGTCGCCCCCGACGACGGAACCGCCGAGCGTCTGCGGGAACTTCGACCCCGCTGGTCGGTCAACGGACTCATCGCAGAAGCCCTTCCCGAACTGCTTGAGCGAGCCGACCTCGCCGCCTGGACCGTCGGCATTGCCCAGCTCCGGAACCAGCTCGACGACCTCCTCCTCCACTTCGGCCTCAAATCGGAGCCGGGGAGCGCCAACTTCCTGTGGCTTCCTAACGCTCCGGACCTGCGCCAGCGCCTGCTCGAACATCGGGTCCTGCTTCGCTCCGGTGCCAGCTTCGGCCACCCGGACGCGGTGCGCATCGCCGTCCCCAGCGCCGACGGGCTTGCCCGTCTCGAAACTGCCCTTGCGGCCAACGAACACCTCGATGCTTGACGCAGTCCCCCGGTTCCCAGCCATCGAACCCCTCGACACCGCCGCCATGACCGCGGCCCGTGACCGGTGGGCGACCCGAGCCAAGCCGCCCGGATCGCTCGGTCGCCTCGAAGACCTCGCCGTTCACCTCGCCGGGATCACCAGCACCTGCCCCCCGCCGCCCATCCAACGACCCGCCATCGTCGTCTTCGCCGCCGACCACGGTGTCGTCGCCGACGGTGCCAGCGCCTGGCCATCACAGATCACCGCCCTCATGGTGCACACCATGAGCCAAGGCCGTGCCGCCATCAACGCCTTCGCCGCGGTCACCGGCGCCGAGGTGCACATCGTCGACGTCGGCGTCAACGCCGACCTCAGCCATCTCGAAGGCATCCACCACCACAAGGTCAGACCCGGCACCGACAGCATCGCCCACGGACCAGCCATGAGTCGAGGCGACGCCGCTCGGGCAATCGATGTCGGTCGGATTATCGGCGAGAACCTCATCGTCGCCGGGGTCGACTGCCTGGTCGGTGGAGACATGGGAATCGGCAACACCACCCCATCTGCCGCCCTGATCGGAGCCCTCACCGACACCCCCGCTCACCTGGTGACCGGTGTCGGCGCCGGCCTCCCCATAGAGCGTCTTCCCCACAAGCAGACGCTCATCGCCTCGGCGATCGAACGTGCGAAACAACACCACGACCCACTCGACCTGCTGGCCGAGATCGGTGGGCTCGAGATCGCCGCCCTCGCCGGCCTCTACATCACCGCCGCCGCCAACAACACCCCCGTCATCCTCGACGGTGTCGTTGCGGGGGCCGCCGCCTGTGTAGCCGAGGCCCTCGCCCCCAGAACAGTAGCCCGCACCATCGCCGGACACCTCTCCAGCGAACCGGCTGCGG
Source organism: Acidimicrobiia bacterium (assembly GCA_035514255.1). Lineage (GTDB taxonomy): Bacteria > Actinomycetota > Acidimicrobiia > Spongiisociales > UBA11373 > DATKBG01. The sequence goes on along the minus strand of DATKBG010000053.1, from coordinate 2,184 downwards.
CGATCGCCCTCCGCCACCTTCGCCTCGAACCCCTTCTCCACCTCGGTCTTCGCCTCGGTGAAGGAACCGGCGCCTGCCTCGCTATCACCCTCCTCAGAGCCGCCATCGCCGCGCTAACCCACCTGGCCGACCTCCCCAAACAATGACCGAGACCGACCCGAACATCCGCCAGCGACCCGCCGGTACCTGGACCCCAGCAGTCGCCAGCATCCTCGACGATCTAGCAGCGGCAGGCGTCCACGCACCACGCCATCTCAGCCTCCACGGGAACACCGAGACCGTCACCCACCTCGAAGGTCTCGTCCCTATCCGCCCATACCCACCTGAAGTCCTAACCGACGACGCCCTCGCCAGCGTCGGCCGACTCCTTCGGCGTCACCATGACGCCCTCGACCCGCACCCTCGTCCCGGCACCCAGGTGCTGGCGGGTTGGCCCGGCCGGCCACCCGACACCGTCTGCCACAACGATTGCGGCCCCTGGAACATCGTCTACCAAAACGGCAAAGCCGTCGCCCTCATCGACTGGGACCTCGCCCGACCAGGGCCCGCCTTACTCGATCTCGCCCTCGCCGCCTGGCACCACATACCCCTCTACAACGATGCCGACGCTGCAAGCTTCGGCTGGGCCGCGCCACCCAACCGCTACCAGCGCCTCAGGCTTCTCTGCAATGCCTACGGCGTGCCGCTCACCCCGGCTCTTCTCGACGACGTCGCCATCTGGCACCACATGACGATTGCAACCGCCCGCTGGGCCCACCGCAACCCCACTCATCCGGCCGCCCGGCCCTGGCTCAAGGTCAACATCGACGGAGTCGCAGCGGACCGCCAGTGGCTCCGTCTCCACACTCAAGAAATTCTCGCCGAGCGATAGGCTCAGCGGCCGATGACCGATCCTTTCCCGCATCGCATCGTCTGTCTGACCGAAGAGCCCACCGAGGTGCTCTACGCGCTCGGTGAACAGGGTCGAATCGTCGGGATCTCGCAATTCACGGTTCGGCCGCCTGAGGCTCGACGTGATAGGCCCAAGGTATCTGGTTTTACCAACGCCCGAATCGAGAAGATCGTCGCCCTCGAACCCGACCTCGTAATCGGGTTTTCCGACATCCAGGCAGACATCGCCCGCGAGCTGATCAAAGCCGGGATCGAAGTGTGGATCAGCAATCACCGGACGGTGGAAGGCATCTTGGGTTACGTCCGTCGGCTAGGCGCGATGATCGGTGCGGCACCGGCCGCCAACACCCTGGCGGTCGAGCTGGCCGAGCACGTCGATTCCGTGGCCAAACAAGCAGCGCTGCTCCCGGCGCGGCCCCGGGTTTACTTCGAGGAATGGGACGACCCGATGATCAGCGGGATCGGATGGGTGTCGGAGATCATCGAAATCGCAGGAGGGGTGGACATCTTCGCCGACCACGCCCGGTCGGGTTTGGCGCGGGGCCGGATCATCGCCGACCCCCTCGAAGTGGTCCGGCGGCGACCCGATCTTCTGCTGGCCTCATGGTGCGGCAAGAAATACCAGCCCGAAACGGTTTGGGCTCGGCCAGGGTGGGATCAACTCGAACCGGTCCAGCGACGAAGGGCTTATGAGATCCCAGCCGAGATCATCCTCCAACCCGGCCCCGCCTCACTAACCGACGGCCTCGACACCATCCACCGCATCATCTGCGAGTGGGCGAACGACCTCGAACACAAGTCATAGGGAACGGTCATGTCCCCTCGGCGGCAGAACGTTTCCATCAGCCACTGGGAGCCGAAACTAGATCCTGCGACTGGCCATCCTTTCAGAATCACGACCCGCAGACATCCGACCGCATCCGCCTCAGCCTGTGGGGCGCCAGCACTGGATCGCCGGTTATGCGCCATAACGCACCTTTCGCCGAGTGTCCTATAACGGCACCTCGTGCTCGGTTGTCGGTGCCCCTATCGAGCACCAGCGGTGGCGGATCTAGCCTGACCATCCAATGCGTCTATCTGGGTGGTCGTCGGCATTCCGGCGGTACCGCGGTGATCGTGTTACCGGGCAGAAGATCGGCCCCGACGTCCACATACACCTCAGGATATGAGGCGAATCGGATCCCAGGAGGCGGTTGGCATCGTCCAGATCACGGATCGCGGAATTCCTCTCGCATCTCACCCACAGCCTGGTCCTGATTGAGGATCTTTTCCAGACCCTTGTTGAACTCCTCA
>DATKBG010000052.1:0-3734 GCA_035514255.1 Acidimicrobiia bacterium | reverse complement strand
TGATGTCGATCGGATCATGCAGCGCGGCGCCCTCGACGCCCGCACCCGAGCCGAAGGTTTTCAACAGCGGGTGCGCAAACTCGTCGGTCTCTGACCGGCACCATTCTCTACGCATCACGGTTCTGAAGCCCCTGGCACGTCCCGACCAGTGGTAGAGATCGCTCGCCTCACTACATTTACCTGGAGAAGGCGAGGTGCCATGGTGGATTGGCGAGACGAGGATCCCGGTCTCCCGATCAAACTCGGTCCCGTCTCCAACGGCGAGTTCCTACCGGAGCCGCTCTCACCGACCGTGACCGAAGCGCTGCGCGCGGCGCGGGAGCAGTGTGATCGGGCTGCCGACAGGCTCAGCATCGACCGTCGCGAGTTTCTCAAGATGGCAGCCGCTTCCGCGATCACCCTCTACTTCCTCGACCGTTTCACGTCCAGAGCCGAAGCGCATCCGGGCGGTCGCTTCGTGATACCCCGGGATGCCCTCTGGGAGCCTGCAGCTGCTGAGGTTCGGCTCTCCGGTGACGAGTTCATCATGGATGTGCAGGGCCACCTGTTGGAGTACGACCTGAACCCGGCGACCAGGGGCCGCCGTTTCTGGGGGAGCCAGTTCCCCCAGATGAACTGCGGGGACGACGACCCCCGGGCCTGTTTCTCGATGACGCACTTCATGGAGGAGATGTTCCTGCGGTCCGACACGTCGATGGCGGTGGTGTCCGCCTTGCCCATCCACCCGGAAGGGAGCCCGCTGCCGATCGAGGTGATGGACGAGACCCGCCGGGTCGCCCTCGGACTCAGCCGAGACGACCGGATCCTGCTCCATGCCCAGGCGCTACCCCAGGTGGGCAGTATCGACGCGACGCTCGAGGAGATGGAGGCGACGGCGGCTCGTTACCCGGTCGCTGGATGGAAGACCTTCACCCATTTCCGTGATCCGCAGACCGGCAACCGGTTCTGGCTCGACGACCACGAGGCCGGGATGCCGCAGGTGGGGCGCGCCTTCATCGAGAAGTCGCTCGAACTGGGGATCAACATCATCTGTGTCCACAAGGGCCTGTCAGGTGGAGACCGATACTCCTCGCCGGTGGACATCGGTGCCGTCGCGCGCGATTACCCGGACATGAACTTCGTCGTGTACCACTGCGGGTTCGAGGTGTCGGGCTCGGAGGGCCCGTACACCGACTCGACCCGAGATGTGGGCGTCAACCGGCTGATCTCCTCCCTCGTCGACAATGGGATCGAACCCGGCAGCAACGTGTATGGCGAGCTCGGCTCGACCTGGTGGTACCTCATGCGGACGCCAACCCAGGCTGCCCACGTTCTGGGGAAGCTGCTCACCTACCTGGGCGAGGATCGGATCCTGTGGGGCACCGACTCGATCTTCTACGGCTCGCCCCAGGATCAGATCGAGGCGATGCGGGCCTTCGAGATCACCCCCTCCTTCCGCGACCGGTACCAATACCCGAAGCTGACGCCCTATGTGAAGCGCAAGATCTTCGGGCTGAACGCCGCCGACCTCTATGGGGTCGAGCCGGTGCGCCGGTGGTGGTCCTTCGACCGCGACGACATTCGCGACCTGCGGCGGACCTTCCCCGACGGAAACAAGCCATGGGGGCCGGCGACCATGGAGGAGTTCCGGCGTTTTCACGAGTATCACCAGGGCTGGGCATGACGGCTTCCGTCCGTCGGTCCCGTTCCTGGAGCCCTGGGCCCCGGGTCCGTGGCCCGGAGTAACCTCTGCGCCATGGATGTCGAGATCGGGATCGGGAAGGTGGGTCGTCGGGCCTGGGGGTTCGACGACATCGCCATCGTTCCCAGCCGTCGCACCCGCGATCCCGACGACGTCGACATCTCGTGGCAGGTGGACGCCTACACCTTCGAACTGCCGTTCCTGGGTTCGGCGATGGACTCGGCAATCAGTCCGGCGACCGCCGTGCAGATCGGTCGCCTCGGCGGTGTGGGGGTCCTCAACCTCGAGGGGTTGTGGACCCGGTACGCCGATCCCGAGCCGCTCCTGGAGGAGATCGCGGCGTTGCCCGCCGAGAAGGCCACTCGCCGGATGCAGGAGATCTACCTGGAGCCGATCGACCCCGATCTGATCACCGAGCGCATCGCCGAGATGAAGAAGAGCGGCGTGGTCACCGCGGCCAGCCTCACGCCGCAGCGCGTCGCCGAGTACGCCCCGAAGACGGTGAAGGCCGGGTTGGACCTGCTCGTCATCCAGGGAACCGTGGTGTCGGCGGAGCACGTGTCCACCCGCAGTGAGCCTCTCAACCTCATGGAGTTCATCGCCGGCTTCGACCTCCCCGTGATCGTGGGCGGCTGCGCCTCGTTCTCCACCGCCTTGCACCTGATGCGGACCGGCGCCGTCGGGGTGTTGGTGGGAGTGGGTCCCGGGGCGGCATGCACCACCCGTGGCGTCCTCGGGGTCGGGGTTCCGCAGGCGACGGCCATCGCCGATGCCGCAGGGGCCCGGATCCGCTACCTCGATGAGACCGGTCGGTATGTCCACGTCATCGCCGATGGCGGTATGCGCACCGGAGGGGACATCGCCAAGGCGATTGCCTGCGGAGCGGATGCGGTGATGTTGGGCTCGCCGATCGCTGCCGCCACAGAAGCCCCGGGGCGGGGTTTCCACTGGGGGATGGCGGCCTTCCATCCCACTCTGCCGAGAGGCGCCCGTGTCGAGGTGGGTGACCTGGGCACGCTCGAGGAGATCCTGGTTGGGCCCGCCCACGAGAACGACGGCCGCCGCAACCTGTTCGGTGGGCTCAGGGTGTCCATGGCGACCACCGGGTATGCCGACCTCAAGGAGTTCCAAAAGGCCGAAGTGATGGTCGCTCCTGCCCTGCGCACCGAGGGCAAGAGCCTGCAGCGTGATCAACGCGTCGGCATGGGCTGACCGGTTCGTGCCGACCAGCCAACGAGTCCTCGTCGTCGACTTCGGTGCCCAATACGCCCAGCTGATCGCCCGACGGGTGCGCGAGGCCCATGTCTTCTCGGAGATCGTTCCTCGGGACGTCACGGCAGCCGAGGTCGAGGCGGCGGCGCCGACCGCCATCATCCTGTCCGGCGGCCCCGCATCGGTCTACGCCGACGATGCCTACCGGCTCGATCCCGGGATATTCGACCTGGGCATCCCGGTCATGGGCATCTGTTACGGCCACCAGGTGATCGCCGACACGCTCGGCGGCACAGTGGAGCGCACCGACGCCGCCGAGTTCGGTCGAACGCCGATCACCGTCGCCGACCGGTCCTGGCTGTTCTCGGGGCTTCCGGTCGCCCATGAGGTGTGGATGAGCCATCGGGACGCTGTGGTGATGCCGCCCGAGGGGTTCACCGTCACCGCGGCGACGCCGGGGTCTCCGGTGGCCGCCATGGAGTCTGTGGGACGACGGATCGTCGGTGTGCAGTTCCACCCCGAGGTGGCGCACAGCCCTCACGGTCAGGCTGTGCTGGAGCGCTTCCTCTACGACGTGTGCGGTGCGTCGCCGTCATGGACCGCGGAATCGATCGTGGACCAGGCGGTGGCTCGGGTAGCCGCCCAGGTCGGCGACGCTGAGGTGATCTGTGCACTCTCGGGTGGCGTCGACTCGGCCGTCGCCGCGGCGATCGTCCATCGCGCCGTCGGCGATCGTCTCACCTGTGTCTTCGTCGATCACGGTCTATTGCGCGAAGGTGAGCGGGCACAGGTGGAGGCGGCCTTTCGTGCGGCGCTCGACGTGCCCCTCGAGGTGGTCGAT
>DATKBG010000051.1:0-3879 GCA_035514255.1 Acidimicrobiia bacterium | reverse complement strand
CGCCGTCCCCGGGCACCCCGATGCCGGCCACGCTCTTGCCCATCCGGGCGATCGTGGAGACGATGGGGAACTCGATGAACTGCTCGGGTGCGTCCAGGTCGAAGAAGAGCTGGTACACCTCGTCGACCACCTCAGTGGCCCGAGCATCGGATCGGTCGACCTTGTTGACCACGAGGACGGCCGGGAGCCCGAGGGCCAGCGCCTTCGACAGCACGTATCGGGTCTGTGGCATCGGCCCGTCGGCGGCGTCGACGAGGAGGAGGATGCCGTCGACCATGGCGAGGGCACGCTCCACCTCGCCGCCAAAGTCGGCATGGCCCGGGGTGTCCACGAGGTTGATGTGGGTTCCCTGCCACTCCACCGATGCGGCCTTGGCCAGGATGGTGATGCCACGCTCGCGTTCCTGATCGCCGCTGTCCATGACGCGGTCGATCCGCTCCTCGTGGGAGGCGAAAACGCCGGCAGCGCCGAGCATGGCGTCGACGAGGGTCGTCTTGCCGTGATCGACGTGCGCGACCAGCGCGACATTACGGAGGGGGAGTTCAAGCACGGAGCGCGCGATGGTAGAGGAGGGCTACCAGCTACCAGCTACCAGCTGCCAGCTGCCAGCTAAGCCAAGAGCCGAACGGAATACCGCCAGCGCCGGGCGCGTTCCAGCTCCCATGACCGGTATCCGCCGCCTCAACCATGCCGTCTTGTTCGTCTCGGATCTCGACCCTGCCATCGCCTTCTACAGCGACGTGCTCGGCTTCGAAGTGATCGAGAGAGTGGATGGGCGCATGAACGCTGCCTTCCTGCGCGCCGCCGACTCTCAAAACCATCACGATCTCGGACTCTTCGGCCTCGGTGCGGGCACGCCCCGGGCGCCCCGCGGGACGACGGGCCTGTATCACCTGGCCTGGCAGGTGGACACCATCGATCAACTCGTAGCCATCCGCGACAGGCTCATCGCGTCGGGAGCGTTCACCGGTGAGTCGTCGCACGGCGCGACCTTGAGCCTCTACGGGGCCGACCCCGATGGCAACGAATTCGAGGTGCAATGGATGCTCCCGCGCGACGCATGGGGCGAGTACGCCACCAAGGGAGTGGTGGAAACCCTCGACCTCGCCGCCGAGGTGGCCAGGTGGTCCGGGGTGGGCACGGCCGACGAGCTGGGGACCGCTACCCGGGTCGAGTGACCGCTACGGGGAATTCGCCTGCGGGCGGCCGATGCGATGCGCCGGGCCGCGGCCGGTTGAGAACCGGATCTACCGGCGAATCAGAGCCCTTCTATCGTGGGCGGGTGAACCGCAGCAAGCGCCACACCGTCTTGTACGACGCCTCGTGTCCGCTGTGCGGCCGCAGCCGTCGCGGTATCCAGCGTCTCGACTGGCTCCAACGCTTCCGCTTCGTCGACGCCAACGACCACGATGCGGCGCTGGAGTATGTCCCGGGTGCAACCCATGAGGACCTCCTCGAACGGATGCATTTCGTCCGATCAGACGGCACGGTCTTCACCGGGTTCGAGGCGTTCCGAGCCATGGCACCGTCGCTGCCGCTGGCGTGGCCGTTGGTGCCCTTCCTCTGGATCCCCGGTGTCCGCTGGCTCGGGGAAAGGATCTACGACCGGATCGCGGCCAGCCGATATCGCTTCGGAAGGTGCCCCGACGACTCGTGCCGAGCGCGGCGATCGGGTTCTGGGTCGTGACATCACTCTCCGAACAAGACCTCAAGCGACTCGCCGCACAGCGGACCATCGACCTCACCACCTTCGGCCGCCGGTCGGGTCTGCCACGGCGGATCGAGATCTGGTGGTTCCACGTCGACGGCCGATTCGTGATCACCGGGACGCCGGGCAGACGCGACTGGCTGGCGAACGTCAAGGCCCGCCCCGAGGTGATCATCCACGCTGGCGGGATGGACATACCGGCAGCGGTGCGGCCGATCACCGACACCGAGTTTCGCCGGCGTCTGTTCACCGACCCCGAGGTCACCTGGTACCGCACCCAGGCAGAACTGGATCACCTCATCGCCGACGCCCCAATGATCGAGGTGCTGTTCGAACAGTGAGCGTCGGTCGCCCGACCGAGATAGTTTCCCTACCTGGAAGTAGGAGAGACCATGGTTCGTGTCAGGACCGCGACGTCGGACGACGTACCGGCGATCTCTGACATCAACGTGCGAGGGTGGCAGGCCGCCTACCGGGGTGTCTTTCCCGATGAGTTCCTCAACGCCATGGACCCGAGGAGGCGACACGCGGCGTTCGCCGTGGCAGTGACCTCTACGGGCCACCACACTGCGGTCGCGTTCGATGACGACGTTATCGGCTTCGTCGGTCTGCGGCCGCCCGAACCCGAGGATGGGGATCCCGATCGTGTGCACGAAATCTGGGGCCTCTACGTCGAGCCGACGCGGATCGGCACGGGCGTCGGACGCGAACTCATGAGCCACGCCCTCGACTATCTGAGCGCCGGCGGCTGGGAGCACGCGATCCTGTGGACACTCCGGGACGTCGCCCGTACCTGTCGGTTCTATGAGGTTGCTGGCTGGCACCGCGACGGGGCAGAGAAGGTCTGGGACCTCCCAGAGGGCAACCCGGTGACCCTCGTCCGGTACCGGTTCAACCTCGTCGACGGGGCGAACGAATAGCAGGCGCGTGATGACGCGTCCAACGATCGAAACGGGGCGCAACCTCGCCCGTGGGATCGATCCGTATAGGGTGAAGGGACACGACGGAAAGTAGTTTCATGGGCTCGCCTCGACTTTCAGATCTGATGCACGGTGAAGTGCTGTCGCCGGGCGACTCAGGTTTCGACGAAGCGCGCTCCCTCTGGAACGTGAGGTTTGACAGAACACCAGACCTGATCGCCAGATGCACCAGCCATGACGACGTGGTGCAGGCGGTCACCCACGCCAAAGACGCGGGTGTCGAGCTCTCGGTAAAGGGCGGTGGACACAACTATGCCGCAAAGACGGTGGCCGAGGGCGGTTTGCTGATCGACCTGTCGGCGATGAAGAGCATCGAGGTCGACTCAGAGGCGAAAACGGTGAGAGTCGGCGCAGGGGTCACCGGCGCCGAGTTGAACGCCGCCACCCAGGAGAACGGCTTGGCGGTCCCTACTCCTACGGTCTCCTCGATTGGCGTGATCGGTGCGGCCCTCGGTGGTGGAACTGGCTACCTGTCGAGGAAGTACGGGATCACCGCCGACAATGTGATCTCGACCGACGCTGTCACAGCAGACGGGCGCTCGGTGACGGCGTCGGAAGATGAGAATCCCGACCTGTTCTGGGCGATGCGTGGTGGAGGAGGAAACTTCGCCGTGGCCACGTCCATGCTCCTCGGGCTGCACGAGGTCGGCCCTGATGTCCTTGCGGGACAAGTCATCTACCCCTTTGACGAAGCTGCGAGCCATCTCCGCTTCTTCCGGGAGTTCATGGAGGCGGCACCGCGTGAATTCCAGTGTTACCCGTTCACTTTCAGGGTCCCGCCTATCGATCTATTCCCTGAGAAGTACCACGGCAAACCGGTGCTCGACTTCGTCCTCTATCACGAGGACTCGGGCGCGGCCGACCTCGTACAGCCCCTGCGCGAGCTGGGCGAGAAGGTGCTGGACTTCGTCGGCCCCACCCCATATGTCGACGTGCAGAAGTCCTTCGATGCCAATCTCCCCAAGGGTCATCGCTATTACTCCAAGGCCCATGATCTCGTGGGGCTCACCGATGGGGCCATTGACACCATGGTCGAGTTCGTTCCTCGAATGGTGGGCGGGCTGAGCGCCGCCTACTTCGATCCAGCTGGAGGAGCGATCGGAGACGTCGCGGTCACGGCGACCCCCTATGCGGGGAGAACGACCCGGTACGGGTTCCACGTCCTCGCCGGATGGGCGGAGGAGTCCGAGG